>OMJI01000135.1 GCA_900299315.1 Verrucomicrobiota bacterium
AGCGGATGAACGCGATTCGCGGCGTGTACCATGTCACCACCGGCGCCGGCGGGCAAAGCCTCTACGCTCCGACCAGTCGCGAGCCGTACTCGGCCGTGTTGCGCAACGACGTCTACAGCTTCACGCTCGGCGAAGTCACTGGCTCCCGGCTCAAACTCCAGCAGATCAGCGATGCCGGGGTGGTGATCGACGAGTTTAATCTCGACCTCAGCCATCCGTTCCGCATCGATGGTCTGCTTGACGATCCCGCGTGGCTCCGCGCCGACAACGGTCTCAAACTCTACGCGGCCATTCGCGGCAACTACCTCTACGTCGCCACGCTGGATGCGGGCGAGGGGAATGACCACTTCATCTACCTCAACAACCAAATCAGCACCAACCGCCCCGCCAATTGGGCCAAGGCCGGGCAAGTGATGCAGTGGAACGCCTTACTCGCCGACGAGAACGACGGCGCGTTCCAAGGTTGGTTCGACAGCACGGAAGCGCAGCGCACCAACTTCCCGGCCTTCCAGTCCATGACCTCCGGCCTCAACAACAACGACCCCACCGGCAACGGGGTCTTGGAAGGCACCGTCGATATCCTCGAACGCTTCGGTTCATTTCCGCCGGTCCTCTACCTCCAAGCCGCCGCCTACCAGACAGCCGACGGCGGCTCGCGCGTCGTCGATGCGCCTGCCGGGCAGTTCCTCGTCGTCAACACCCGGGACCTTGCGCTCGACCTGCCGGTGGCCAATGCCGGGACGAACTACACGTTGGAAGCCGGTCTCCCCGCTGTCCTTAACGGCACCGGCTCCAGCGCGCCGAGCGGACTCCCGCTTGCGTTCAACTGGATCCAGATCGCCGGTGACCCGGTCGCCCTCATCAATTCCAACAGCGCCGCGGCCGGCTTCACGCCGTTGAGCGCCGGCGCCCGGACTTTCCAACTCACCGTCTCGGACACCCGCTTCACCAGCAATGCCACGGTGACTGTCACTGCCATCGCGCCCATTGATACCGATGGCGATGGACTCACGGATCAGGAGGAGCTGACCGGCCAAGACAACATTCTCACCGTGCCCATTCCTGCCGCCCTCACCAATCCCTACAACCCCGACACCGACGGAGACGGTCAATCCGACGGCGCGGAGGCGTTGGCCGGTACCAACCCCAACGATCCCGGCTCCGCGCTGAAGATTGTCCGCATCACCGGCCAATGCTTGGTGGAATGGACGACCGTGGCCGGTAAGACCTACCAAGTTCAGACGAACTCCACTCCGGTAGGCGCGTGGCAACCGTTCACCAATCTCACCGCCACCTTCACCGGCACCACGAACGTCGTTGATCTATCGGCCGGTGCGGTCACCAATCGATTTTACCGAGTGGTTGTCCCCTGAGTTTCCCATCTGGTAGAGTGCGGACGTGAAGCTCGCGCTCGCCCAACTCAACACCACAGTCGGCGATCTCACCGGCAACGGCGCCAAGATCCGCGACGCTTACCGGCGCGCGGTGGCGGCGGGTGCTGACCTCGTGCTTACGCCCGAGCTGGCCACTACCGGCTATCCGCCGCGCGACCTGCTCGCGAAACGACGGTTTGTGGACGACAACCTCCGGGTCTTGGCGGAGTTGGCGGCCGGGGTGGGGCCGGTGCCTTTAGTCGTCGGGTATGTAGAGGTGAACCCGCAGCGGCCCGGTAAGGATTACTTCAATGCCGCAGCGTTCCTCCAGAACGGCGGCGTGGTCGAGCGGCGCTTCAAGTCGTTGCTGCCGACGTATGATGTTTTCGATGAAGATCGGTATTTTCAGCCGGCCACCGGTAACGCAGCCCTCGCTTGGAATGGGCACCGGCTGGGTGTGACGATTTGCGAGGATATCTGGAACGCGCCGGATTACTGGCCGGTACGTCTCTACCAGCGCGACCCGGTGACCGAGTTGGGGAACTTGCACCTACTGCTCAACTTGTCCGCTTCGCCGTTCCACCTCGGCAAGGAACGGACGCGGTACGAGATGCTCCAAGCCGTCGCCCGGCAACATCGCGTGCCGCTCGCGTACTGCAATCTGGTTGGCGGGAACGACGAGTTGATTTTCGACGGCAACAGCATCGTCTTCGACGCGGCCGGTAATCTCATCGCGCAGGGCGCCGCCTTTCAGGAAGACCTGCTCCTCGTCAAACTGGACGGCGCGGCTCCCGCAGTCCCGCGTCCGGTCGACCACATTGCCTCGCTCCACGACGCGCTTGTGCTCGGGCTGCGGGATTATGTCCAGAAGTGCGGGTTCAAGTCGGTCGTGCTCGGCTTGAGTGGCGGGATTGATTCCGCCGTGACCGCCTGCCTCGCCGTCAGCGCGCTCGGCGCCGGTAACGTGATGGGAGTCTCGATGCCGTCGCAGTTTTCCTCGAAGGGCAGTGTCGAGGATGCCCGGCAACTCGCCCACAACCTCGGCATCCGCTGGGCTATCCTGCCGATTCAGGAAGGATTTGAAGCCTTGAAGCAGACGATGCAGCCGGTGTTCTCCGGCTTGCCGGAGGACACGGCGGAGGAAAACATGCAGGCCCGGTTGCGCGGCAACATCCTGATGTCGCTCTCCAACAAGTTTGGCCACATGCTGCTGACCACCGGCAACAAGAGCGAGTTGGCCGTCGGCTACTGTACGCTTTACGGCGACATGTGCGGCGGTCTCGCCGTGATTGCGGATGTGCCGAAGACCACTATTTACGATTTGGCCCGGTACATCAACCGGGCCGGCGAGATCATCCCGGTCGCTTCTATCACCAAGCCGCCGTCCGCCGAACTTCGCCCGAACCAGACCGACCAAGACAGCCTGCCGCCTTACGAAGTGCTGGATGTGATCCTCAAGAAGTACATCGAGGAAACCAAGTCCGCCGCCGAGATCATCGCCGAGACCGGTATTGCCGAGAAAACCGTCCGCGAAATCGTTCGCAAGATCGATCTCAACGAGTACAAGCGCAAACAAGCTCCCCCCTGCCTGCGCGTCACGACGAAAGCCTTCGGCATCGGGCGGCGCGTTCCCTTGGCGCAGCGATACGTGGAACGGTGATTATTGCGTTCCGAGTTTGGCGAGCAACCCTTTGTCGCGGGCTAGTTGGTACATCCACCGGAAGAACAAAGCGCCGCCGATGAGATAGAGGATGTTCAAGCCGAAGGCCCAGCCGAGATGATGCAGGGAAAGTCCTTCACCCTTGAGCACCGCGCGCATCCCCTCGAACACGTGCGTGGCCGGGATGGTGCGAGCGATGGGTTGCAACCATGCTGGCAGGACATCCAGCGGGTAGAATACCGCCGCCAGCGGCTGAATCAGGAATGGGATACCCCACGCGAGCGCCTCGGCGGATTGGCCCCAGCGCATGATCAGGCCGGTGGTCATCATGCCGACCGCCCAGCCCATCAACAGCAGGTTGGCGAAGAGGGGAATCAACGCCAAGCCCATCTGGAACAAGCTCCATGAGTAAAGGCCGTACGCCAGGCTCGCCAACACCGCGACCGTGATGAGGATTTTCACGAAGCCGACAATGTAGGTGGCGACGATGAATTCGCTGACGCGGATCGGGGCGACGAAGATGTTCAGGACGTTCCGCGCCCAGATGTCTTCGAGGAACGAGATCGTCACCGCCTGTTGGGCCCGGTAAAGGATGTCCCAGAAAATCATCGCGCCGAGCAGAAACGTGATCGCCGCCGGCAGCTTGTGTTCCATCCGCAGCAGGTAAACCGTGATGAAACCCCACACCAGCAAATCCATCACCGGCCAGAAGAACATCTCCGCCACCCGGGGCAGGCTCCGCGTGTAGAGAAACGTGTAGCGCAAAACAAGCGCGCTGATTCGCCGCCAGTTCATCGTTCCTCCGTGTTGGGAGTCAACACATCGCCGCCGCGCGCGACGCTGATGAAGACGTCTTCCAGCGAGGTCTGGTTAAACTGATCCATGACCTGCTGCGGGGTGCCTTGGGCGATGATCCGGCCCTTGTGCATGAACAGCACCCGGTCACAGACCTCCTGCACGTCGCGCATGTTGTGGGAAGTGTAGATCATCGTGATGTTGCGCTCGCGCTGGATGCGACGGAGGAGCTTGCGAACTTTGTCGGCGATGTCGGGATCGAGACTGGCGGTCGGCTCATCGAGCAACAGCAACTCGGGATCGTTGAGCAACGCCTTGCAGATGTTCACGCGTGTGGACTCGCCCGAGGATAAGTGGCCGGTAATGGCTTTCCGCAGGTGTGAAATCTCCAGCAACGCCAGCAGGTCGTCGGTCTTGCGCTTGTGGTCGGCGACGCCGTAGATGCGGGCGAAAATGTAGAGGTTCTCCCAGACTTTCAGGTTCGACGGCAGGCCGGTATAGGCCGAACAGAAGTTGGCGCGCTGCAGGATGTCCACCCGGTGCCGTTCGAGATCCATCCCGAACACCCGCACCGTGCCGCCGGTTAGCTTGATCAATCCCAGCAACGTCTGGATGGCGGTGGTCTTCCCGGCCCCGTTCGCGCCAAGCAAGCCGACGATCTCGCCGCGCTGGACGGTGAACGACAAATCCGCCACGGCCACGGTGCCGTTGAACTCTTTCCGCAGATGGTTGACCTCGACAATCGTTTCGGACATGCGCGCGCAGGATAGCACAGCCGGAAGGCTTGGTCACCGGCTGTCTCTTTGCTAGTGTGCCCGCATGACTTACTCCGAAAAACTTTGGCAGGAAGCGAACGCGCTACTGCCCGGTGGGGTGAACTCCCCCGTGCGCGCGTTTCGCGGCGTCGGCGGCACTCCGTTCTTCACCCAGCGCGCCAAGGGCTCCCGGCTCTGGGATGTGGACGGCAACGAGTACATCGATTACGTGCTCTCGTGGGGACCGATGATCCTCGGCCATGCGCATCCGAAGGTGATGCAAGCCGTCATCGACGCCGCCCGGGAAGGCACCAGCTTCGGCACGCCCAACCCGCGTGAGATCCGGTTGGCGCGGTTGGTGTGCGAAGCGTTCCCTGGTATCCAGAAGGTGCGGTTCGTGAACTCCGGCACGGAAGCGACGATGTCGGCCATCCGGTTGGCGCGCGGTTTCACCAAGCGGGACAAGATCGTGAAGTTCGAGGGCTGCTACCACGGTCACGCCGATTCGTTGCTGGTCAAGGCCGGTAGCGGCGCGGCGACCTTCGACGTCCCAGACAGCGCGGGCGTGCCGGCAGATTTTGCGCGGAACACGCTGACGTTGCCATTGAATGATTTGGCCGCGCTCGACACCGTGAACTGGTCGGAGATCGCCGGGGTGATCATCGAACCTGTGCCGGCTAACATGGGGTTGATTCCGCTGCGATTGGAGTTCCTGCAGAAGTTGCGGAAGGTGACGCAGAATGCCGGTGCGTTGCTGATCATGGACGAAGTCATGAGCGGCTTCCGCGTGGCGAAAGGCGGCGCGCAAGAATTGTACGGCGTCACCGGCGACCTCACGACCCTCGGCAAGATCATCGGCGGCGGCCTGCCGGTCGGGGCGTTCGGCGGACGTGCCGACGTCATGGACCATCTCGCGCCGCTCGGGGCGGTTTATCAAGCCGGTACGTTGTCCGGTAATCCGCTCGCCATGGCAGCCGGCGTGGCAACGCTGGAACAACTCTTTGCGGGTGACAGCTACCGGACGTTGGAACAGAAGACCGCTACCCTGTGCGATGAATGGAAGAAGATTGTGCCCGGCTACCATACGCGGGTGGGATCCAAGTTCTGCAGTTTCTTCACCAACACACCGGTAGTTGATTACGCCACGGCCAAGACGAGCGACACGAAACGGTACGGCGTATTCTTTCATCAAATGCTCAAGCACGGGGTCTACCTCGCGCCCTCGCAATTTGAAGTCGGATTTATGTCACTGGCCCACACAACTGAAGATATCGAAGCCACCCTCCGCGCGGCCCGGGAGGCCATCAAAGCGTTGTGAAGTTGGTCGTCGCCATGACGGGAGCAAGCGGGGCGCTGTACACGCAGCGATTGCTCGACAACCTGACCGAGCACGAGGTGCATTTCATCTCCACCCGTCATGCGAAGGAAGTCGCTGAACTCGAACTAGCTGGTGGGCTCAAGGTGCCGGCGGGGGTGAAGCAGTACGAGGAGAACGGGTCGATGTTCGTGCCGTTCGTGAGCGGTTCGGCCAAGTTTGACGCGATGGTCATTATCCCGGCTTCGATGGGCACGGTGGGACGCATCGCCAACGGATTCTCGGACGGCACCATCGCTAGGGCTGCTGATGTCTTTCTGAAGGAGCGGCGCAAACTGATCTTGGTGCCGCGCGAGTCACCCTACAATCTGATACACCTACGGAACATGGTCACACTCACAGAAGCCGGGGCGACAATCATTCCGGCCAGTCCCGGTTTCTATCACAAGCCCGCGACGATTACCGACTTGGTAGATACGATCGTCGCGCGCGTGCTCGATCACCTCGGCATCGAACACAAGCTGGTCAAGCGTTGGCAGAGCGCTGATTGAGAAATTCCAACTGCCGGTAGAGCGTCTCCAGCAACGGCGACTTGGCGCCAGCGGCTTGGGCGGCGCGAAGCGGGTTGCCGAAGATGGCTTCCACTTCCATCGGGCGATGCTCATCGAAATCAATCTTCATGCTTGTCCGGTAGGGCCGCATCTTTTCGGTGTAATTCAGCATGGTCGGCACCGTGTCTGCCGTCAGGGATGAGCCGCAAGTGTGTGCATCGGCAACGACTTCGTACATGATGGCTTCGCAGAGTTGCCGGGTCGCGGGGTGACGCATGAGTTCGTCGGTCTGGGCGTTGAGAATCACCGAGAGTCCGTTGTAGGGGATGTTCCAGACGAGTTTCTTCCAACGTGCCACCATGAGGTCGGGTTCTGTCTGGCAGGGGATACCGGCTCGCTCGAAATCAGCCGCAATCTGGCGCAGCCGGTCGGTGACACCGCGCTTGGCGAACTCACCGATGGCGATGTGACCATAATCAAGGTGACGGATGTGGCCGGGGCCAACTTTGTTGGAGCACAGGAAGGCAAGTCCGCCGACAACGCATTCCGGGCCGGTAACCTTGGCAATGGCGTCTTCGTTGCCGAAGCCGTTTTGGAGGGTGAGAACGATGCCAGTCGGAGGCAGCAAGTCCGGTAAGTAGTGATTTTGCGTCGTCTTCAGCGCGACGACCGTCACGTCGCAAGCCGGTATGTCTTGGGCGCGCCGGTAGGCTTTTGCCTTGGGCAGCGAGAAGTCGCCTTCCTTGGATTCGCAGATGATGCCGTTCTGGCGAACGTGGTCGTAGTCGCTGTGCAGGAGGAAGTGCACATCACAACCGGCGTGCTGTAGCCGGCAGCCATAATAGCCGCCCAGCGCCCCGGTCCCGATGATGGCGTAGCGTTGTGGCATCTACGGCGAGATTAGCAAAGAGGGGCCGGATTGTCAGTTGTCTGCCTGACTCATGCATAACTTGTCGGTGCATGGGCTATCTGCTAGGGTGGGCCTATGAGAACGACGCTGGATTTGCCAGAAAAGGAAATCGAAGAACTGGTGCGGCTGACGGGGGCCGCGTCGAAGACGGAAGCCATTGTGTGGGCGGTCGAGGAAACGATTCGCGCCAAACGCCGGGAGCGATTGCTGGGCATGGGCGGCAAAGTGAAGTTTGCCGCCGGCTACGACGTGCGCGGGTTGCGCGAAATCGAAGTGAAACAACGGAGGAAGCAACTTGGTCTTGATTGATGCGTCGGTGTGGGTGGACTACTTCAACGGAGCCGAGCCGGCGTTGACGGAAGTCGCGCGCTTGATTCGCCGGGACGAGGCGCTTGTGGCCGGTGTCGCGGTCGCGGAGGTCTTGCGCGGGGTCAAAGACGCGGCACGACGCGCGGAGACCCGTGAAGCCTTGCTGGGGTTGCGGTATGTCGAAGAGGACATCGAAACGTGGCTGCGCACGGGCGAATTGGGCCGCTCGCTGGACGCGGTCGGCAAGGTAATGCCGCTGGCCGACCTGCTGTTGTCGGCACTGGCGCAGGAAGTGGACGCGGCGGTGTACACGACGGACAAACATTTCCAAAAGATCCCCGGCATCAAACTCCATCAACCGTCCGCGCGGTAGGCTGTGATGTTTCGCAAATACTTCGAATTTGTCCGGTTTTCCCACACGGTGTTTGCGTTGCCGTTTGCGTTGGCGAGCATGGTGGTGGCGGCGGGCGGGTGGCCGGGTTGGCGATTGTTCGGGCTGATTCTCGTCGCGATGGTTTGCGCGCGGACGGCGGCGATGGGGTTCAACCGGATCGTGGACCGGAAGTTCGATGCGGAGAATCCACGGACGAAGCAGCGGCACCTGCCGGCGGGGAAAATCTCCGTGCAAAGTGCCTACGTACTGACGTGCCTAAGTGCTGCCGGACTCATCTCTGCGAGTTGGTTCATCAATCGGCTATGTTTCTATTTGTCGCCGGTGGCAGTGGTGGTGGTTTGTTTTTACTCACTGACGAAGCGGTTCACGGATTTTACACATGTGTTTTTGGGAATCGCGTTAGGATTGGCGCCGGTAGGCGCCTGGTTGGCGGTAACGGGTAACTGGGGTTGGCCGCCGGTGGTGTTGGCGGCGGCGGTAGTGTTGTGGTTGGTGGGGTTCGATATCATCTACGCGACGCAGGATTACGAGTTCGACAAGCAGGCGGGACTGCGGTCGTTACCGGTAAGGTGGGGGATTGCCGGGAGTCTGCGGTTTGCTATGGTGGCGCACGCAGTCATGGCCGTAGTGCTGGCTGGTTTCGGTAGGATTGCGGGATTGGGCTCGCCATACTTCGCCGCGCTGGCGGTGATTGCGGTTTGTTTGTCAGGGCAACACTGGCTGGCACGGAAACAGGAC
>OMJI01000136.1 GCA_900299315.1 Verrucomicrobiota bacterium
GAACTCGGGCCGCTGACCCAGAGCATGCGGATGTTGTCCCCGGCGTTGAGCCGGGCCATCACTTTGCGCGCGGCTTCATCAAGTGACGCCTCGTACACGGCCAGCGCATCGTCCACGAGCGGCTTGAGCTTGCCGGCGTGGACGATTTCATTCAGCCCGGCCACGGTGTCGCAGCCGTGCTGGCGGTTCCAGTCGAGAATCTTGTCCATCCGGTGGCGCGGGAAACCGTTCCCGGCAAACTGGGTCTCGTTGATGGCGCCCTCGCGGAGCCAGTGGCGGCCCCAGCGGTAACACTCGTAGCAGTCGGCGGCATTCTGGAAGCCGTAGCTGCGCAAGGCGTGGAGGACTTCGTCTTGGATCGTCTCGATGGTCGGCGGGAAATTGGCGATGAGATGGTGCGGGTCGGAGTTGAGACAGACGATGACGGTGTCGGCGATGAAGCCGGCAATCTTCTCGTCGGTGTCGTAGGCGTCGAAGATGGTGCCATTGATCTCCGGGAGGTAATCCTGCCGGAAGCCGCCCATGGACTCGGCGGCGCGAAGGATGGCTTTGACAATCGGCGCGGCGTCGAAGGTGACCAGCGCGCGGTTGCGTTTCTGCACCTTGATGATGCGGTTCTGGACCGGCATGGCGGCGCGCAGTGTAGCACAAGGCCGGTGGGACACAGGGACTTTTTGTATGGGAACGTGCCACAAACTGCGGTTCTGTAGCCGAAGCGTAAGCTTCGGCCCGGTCCGCTTCGGCCGAGTGGGCGTTAGCCGAGGCTTACGCCTCGGCTACAGGGGGGGGCTTACAGTTGCAGCCTGCTGCGACAGTTAGTTTGACCCGGTATCACCGACCTGCTAAAAACGTTTTACCGAAAGGAAGTTCCCCCCATGGCCAAAGTCGTCATCGAAAACGTCTGCAAAGTCTACCCCGGTGGGTTCAAAGCGGTGGACAACGCCAATCTCGAAATCAACGACCAGGAATTCGTCGTCCTCGTCGGCCCGTCTGGCTGCGGTAAATCCACGACGCTGCGGATGGTGGCCGGGTTGGAGGAGATTTCCAGCGGAACAATCTCGATTGATGGCCGGGTGGTGAACGATGTCCCGCCCAAGGACCGCGACATCGCGATGGTGTTCCAGAATTACGCGCTCTACCCGCACATGACCGTGTACGACAACATGGCGTTCGGGTTGAAGCTTCGCAAATTTCCCAAGGCCGAGATTGATCAGCGCGTCCGGGAGGCCGCGCAAATCCTCGGCATCACCGACGAACAACTCAGTCGCAAGCCCAAGGCGCTCTCCGGTGGCCAACGCCAGCGCGTCGCCGTCGGCCGCGCCATCGTCCGCAAACCGAAGGCGTTTCTCTTCGACGAGCCGCTTTCCAACCTCGACGCCAAGATGCGCGTCCAGATGCGGGCCGAGATTTCCAAGCTCCACGACCGGCTCAAGTCCACGATGATTTATGTCACGCACGACCAGGTCGAGGCGATGACGATGGGCGACCGGATTGTCGTGATGAAAGACGGCCTCATCCAGCAAGTCGCCGAGCCGATCGAATTGTACGACAACCCGAAGAACATGTTCGTGGCCGGTTTCATCGGTTCGCCGCCGATGAATTTCTTCAAGGGCACGATCGTGAAGAGCGAGACCGGCCTCTGCTTCGCGGAGACCGGCGGCAACTTCAAGGTGCGCGTCCCCGAGAACATGGCCGGCAAGGTATCCGGTCACGTCTCCAAGCCGGTTGTCTTTGGCATCCGCCCGGAAGACGTGAAGCACACCCAGCCCGGTGCCGATCCCGGGGCGACCATCGCCGCCACCGTCGAGGTCGTCGAACCGATGGGCGCGGAGATCATCCTGTATCTCAATACCGGCGCACACTCGTTCATCGCCCGCGTCAACCCGCACGACAAGGCGGAAGTCGGCCAGAAAGTCTCCGCGACGTTCGACATGCGGAAGTGTCACTTCTTCGACCAAGCCACCGAGCAGACGATCGTGTGAAGGCATCCCTCCCCGTCCACCGCACACAACGCATCGTGCGAATCATGGGGGCCGCGATTCTGGCCGCCTGCGCGGTGATGATCGTCCTCGGTACGACCGTCTGGGAGCAGCAACTGCGCGGCCCGCAATACGCGCTCTACTGGAGCTGGTGCTTCCTGCTCGCCGTGGTTGCCATCTTCTGTGCGCTTTGGGACATGCTCCTCGTCCGCCGCGCCTTCAAGCGCAACCGCCGGGAGCTCTTCCGGGAAGAGTTCATGACCGACGATTTCGCCGCCAAACTCCGCGACGCCATCCGCAAGGATGAGCAGCGCAAGTGAGCCGGCATTTGTGTTTGACCAGTCTGTTTGATTCAAACATAATCAAACACACATGAAATTCACCCCTCGATGTGAGCAGATGGCGGCGTTCCTCGATGAGCGGCAGTTCTCAACGGTCGAGGAGCTGCAGCGGCGGTTTGGCGTCAGCGACATGACCATTCGCCGGGACCTCGCCGCTCTGGCGCGGGCCGGGCGGGTCATCCGTACGCACGGGGGTGCGAGCGCGGCGCCCAAGATCAGTTTCGAGTTCGCGTTCCTCCGCCGCCAGCAGACGGCGGAAGTTGCGAAGCAGGCCATTGGCCGGGCGGCGGCGAACTTGGTGCAGGATGGGCAGTCGGTGCTGCTGGATTCCGGCACGACCACCTTGGCGGTGGCCACGGCGCTCAAGGCGCGTCGCAACCTGACCGTCATCACGACCTCGCTGCCGGTGGCATCGGCGTTGCAGTTTTGTCCGACGATCCGGGTGTTGCTGCTCGGCGGTTTTGTGCGGGCCGACTCCCCGGACTTGAGCGGGGCGGTGACGGAATCGAATCTCGAACAACTCCACGCGGACGTCGCGATTGTGGGCGCAGACGGCGTGGATGACCGCGGCCGGGTCTATCACGCAGCGCCTGAGGTGGCGCGGTTGGTGGGTAAGATGGCGGCGGCGGCAGCGCGGGTTTACGTGGTGGCGGATTCCTCGAAGCTGGGCCGCAAGGCACTGGCGCGGTCAGGGGATTTGACGAAGTGGGATGGCTTGGTGACGGAGTTACCGGTGCCGGGATTGAAGCGGGCCGGGGTGAACGTGGTGGTCGCGGGAAAGACAGAGGAAACATGAACCAGAATTGGGCTGCTGTGGATTTGAACGAGGTGCCGCGGATCACGGTGCCGCCGCCGGGGCCGAAGTCGCAGGCGTTGCACGGCCGGTGCACGAAGTATTTCAAGGGCTTGTCCAGCCAGGTGAAGCTGTTCCCGGTGGCGTTCGAGTCCGGTCACGGCTGCACCTTGCGCGACGTGGACGGCAACACGTACATCGACTTCTCGTCGGGCATCTACGTGACCACGCTGGGGCATTGTCACCCGAAGGTGACCGAGGCGGTGCAGAAGTATGCCGGGCGGCTGATGAACGCCCACGATTTCACCACCGAGATCAAGACCTTGCTCTGCGAGAAACTCGCACAGGTGCTGCCAGGCGATCTGACCGGCTACCAGTTCTATGACTGCGGCACGGCGGCGGTCGAAGCCGGCATGCGCGTGATGCGGGCGGGGACCGGCAAGCACGAGTTGCTGTCGTGCTTCTACGACTTCCACGGCAAGACCTACGGCGCGGTGTCGTTGGCGGAAATCCGGTCGCCCGTGTACGGCGCGACACGCGCACCGGGGATGCACCTGTTGCCACGGCCCAATCCCTACCGGCCGCACTGGACGAAGCCGGACGGCACGATCGACACCGACAAGTACATCGAGTTCTACGCCGAGTATCTCGACCGCGCGACGGTGAACGCGGTGGCCGGGTTCGTCCTCGAACCGATCCAAGGCTGGGGCGGTTCGGTGATGCCACCGGATGATTTCTTCCCGAAACTGCGGAAGCTCTGCGACCAGCGGAAAGTCCTGCTGATGGCCGACGAAGTCCTCACAAGCTGGGGCCGGACCGGCAAGTGGCTGTGCCTTGAACACTGGGGCGTCGTGCCGGACGTGGTGTCCATCGGCAAGGGGTTTGGCAACGGCTTCCCGGTGACGTGCGTGGCGGTGCGCGAACCGTTCAAGGAGAAGTTCGAGGCGATCAGCGCGTCGTCGAGCTACGGCGGCAACCCGATGGCGTGCGCGGCGGCGTTGGCGAGCACGGAAGTCATCGAGGAGGAGGGCTTGCTCGAACACGCGCTGCATCTGGGCGAGTTGTTCCGGAAACGGATGCTGGCGTGGGAACAGAAGTTCAAGATCGTCGGCAACACACGCGTCAAGGGCTGCTTGATGGGCGTGGAGTTGGTGAAGGACAAGGCGACCAAGGAACCGTTCGACGAGGCCGGCAAGCGCGTTTACCAGCGCGCGTTCGCGAAGGGTCTGGCGTGGATCCCTGCCGGCCACATCTTGCGCATGAGCCCGCCGATCATCATGCCGGACGACGTTGCCCACAAGGCGATGGACATCATCGAAGAATCCATCGGCGAAGTGGAGAAGGAGTTGAGCTGATTCATGTCGACCGCATTCACGCATCGCGCCTGCTACATCAACTTCGCCGAGCATCTCCAGAATGCTTGGAATCCGAACCTTTATTACCCGGGCGCGCCCAACCAGTGGTCGGACAACGACTGGCGCGGGTTCTTCCGGATGATCGCCGGATTCGGTTTCAACGTGTTCGAGTACTGGCTGCCACCGACCTTGATGGATCGGCCCACGCTGGCGGGCGCACCGGTGCCGGTGGCGTTTGCGGAACGCATGCGCCGCGTGACGGTGCTGGCCCACGAGGCCGGGTTGAAAGTGAAATTCATCATCGCCGTCAACACCATCGGCCCGCAGTGGTATTTCGCCTGCCCGAACGACCGCGCCGACCGGCAACTCGTCCTCAATCTCTGGCGGCACTGGTTGCGGGAACTGCCGGACACCGACATCGTCGGCATTTTTCCCGGTGACCCGGGTGGCTGCAACCGCAACGGCTGCACCCACGAAACGTGTGTCGATCTCGCGCTCGAACTCTGCGGCCTGATCAAGGCGCAGGTGGAA
>OMJI01000137.1 GCA_900299315.1 Verrucomicrobiota bacterium
CTACGCTACACACCTACCCCTGCGCGGACAACTTGTAAGTGCTTTGCTCTGTGGCACATAAGTTGTCACGGGGATGCGTGACAACTTGTTGACAACTTCCGTTCCGTCCCACCCATGTGATCGTCGTCCCGCCGCGGACGGGGATCACCCGCCGCTGGGCGGTACCCCGGGCTTCGATCGTAGCGGCAATTTCCTTGAAGTCCCGCGCGGTGAGCCTCAGGCTCCGATAGAGGGTGCGCTCCGTGACGCCCTTGTCCCCTGCCGCCACAATGGTCCGCTCGGTCTGGGCGATCAGCCGTTGCATCCGGTCTTCGTGGCACAGGCCGATCAGGGTCAAAGATTCCGCGTAGAACCAGTCGACAATCACCCCTGCTCTAGCCATCGCCTCGGGGTTGACATGGTTGGTTATCCAAACCTCGGGATCCAGCATCGCCGCGATCTTTGGGAGGTAATCATCAGACAGCCTGACTCTGGCGCCGATGGCACCGGTATTGTCCGTGCGGTGGTCGTGCAGGCGACACCGCGGGGTGTCGGGCCGGATGGCGTGCAACGGCGAACCGACATACTGTTGGTAGGCGGCTTTGATCCGTTCGCTGCGCTCGCCTTCGAGCC
This sequence comes from Verrucomicrobiota bacterium, assembly GCA_900299315.1. Classification (GTDB taxonomy): domain Bacteria; phylum Verrucomicrobiota; class Verrucomicrobiia; order Palsa-1439; family Palsa-1439; genus OMJI01. The sequence continues at coordinate 613 of OMJI01000137.1, forward strand.
CGCCGTGTGGCTGGCGCAATGGCGGCGCCGGCGGCAGGCTGGCAACCAGCAAGCGGGCCAGCGTTCCCGAGGATAGGGTGGTCTGGCGCGCCTGCCGTTCGATGACCGACGGCTGGCCGTTCGCGATCAGCGTTGGCCACCAGGGCGAGACGGTACAATCGCGCAATTGGCCGCGGACCGACACGGTCCAGTCGGCACGACCAAGGTCATAGGTCTCCAGGAAAAAGTTCATGAGTCCAGAGGCGACCACGTTCCGGGCGTCGAGCATATTGGCGAGCTCGTCGATCAAGTAGTAGCCCGTCTTCGCGGCCGGCTCGATCCCCTGCGCTTTCGTGACGCTGTTGAGGATGGCGGCGGGTGACACCCCCGACAACTGGTGGCAGCCCAGCCGGTGCATCATGTAGCGGAGTTTACTGGTCAGAAAGCCCTTCCCAGAACCCGTCGCTGCCAAGTGCAGTAAGTAAATGTTAAAGGCCTTGGGTTTCTCGTCCGCCTCCACACCAATGGTTCGATCACTGACATTGAGCACCATGCCGGCCAGCGTGATCGCGTCGGCCAACAAACCGACTTCGCTGACCTGATCCCCGCATTCGGCGACCGTGCGCATATAGACTTCCAAGGGCGTGCCGGCGACTGCGGCGCGCACATCCTGCCACGACGGAGGCACATAGTCCGGTTCGGGCTCGGGCTCGATTAGTTCAGGAGGTGGCTCGGCCACCACTTCCAACTTGGCGCCGCCGATTTCGCGGGCCATGGTGATCAGGGTGCCGAGCGTGACGGGGTTCTCGCGCTCCGGCCGGGATGCGGCATGATCCCACTTATAGTTGGTTTGCTTGGGGTCGTTCTTCGCCGCCTGGGCGCTGAACGCCAAGAAAACCTTCTTCGCCTTGGAAAGACAGTTGTAGTTGCGACCCCAATTGACGAGCGCGAACATCACACGAATCCACGCGTCGTAATCGAGACCACCCGACTGCTGGACCGGCAGGAGCGCCTCCAGCGCTTGGGTCACCATTTGTTTGTCGCGTTCAAAAGTCGATTCGATCTCGCGTTCGGCGCAGATCGTAGTCCACCAGGCTTCGAGTTTGTCGGCTCCGCTGGCGATCTCAGACGGGGAGTTGTCACACTTCCATCCCGTGATCGTGAAGAAGCCGCTGACGTGGCATTCGGCTTTGCCGCGCCAGGGGCTGTCCTCCGGGGGCACCTGCATCGACGGCCGCCAGCCATTGAGCCGCAGGATGGTCTTGCGCCCGCGGCGGCTGGGGCTGGTCTCGGTATAGCTCCCGAGGTAGGCGCAGGCATTCTCGACCACCTTGTCGTTGACGTCGAAGTCGACGCCGACATAGCCGTTAGCCAGGAGAAAGCCGATGCCGTAGCCGTGCGCTTCGGCGGCCTCAAGCGCCGCTTCGAAAGTTGTTGCGTTTGCCGGATCGTTCCAAGCCTTCGCATCCGGTTTCCAAGGAAGGCGCGGTTTCTTTGCCAGCCCACCGTCTTTCTTCGGCTCCGCCGCCCAACAAATCCACTGTGGGAGAGCGCGCAATTCAGCCGGTACGTTGGACAGCAAAGCGTGTTGGTCGAGGTAGGGGTTGTTGTTCATTTTGATCCAACCCGACGCCGGGAATCTACAAACCCCGGCGTCGGGCGGTCAGGCGCTAGGCGCGCCCATGCCGCGTTTAGGACTCCATCGCATCGGCGATGGTGGACTTGCCCTTGGGGGCGGCGGCGTTGATGACGCCGCCGGCAACCATCTTCTTGGTGATCCAATCAGGTAGTTCGACTGGTACGTTTGGCTCGACGGGTTTCGTCGATTTGCTGAGCGGCGCGAACCCCACCAAGTTGGCGTAGATTCGGTCCTCTTTTTGGCGGCGCTCGACTTGCACCATCAAGTTAGCTCCGAGAAGGCAGCTGGGCTTGACTGGGACTCCCGGCTCCGGGAGCAGTCCGGCGGCCTTTAGGATCTTGCCCAACTTGGACTTGGCGTGCAGCTTGTGGTTGATGGTTGTAAGAGCCGTCAACCGTTTCCCGCCTTCTTCCTCATCGACAATCTCGAAGCGGATCGCGCTCTGCGGCACGGTGCCGGTTCTGTCGAAGTTGGGCTGACGCCCGAGGTATTGCACCGCGTCGACGACTGCGTGGTGCATCCCTTCACTAGGAGGACCGAACCCGCCCGACCACGGCACCATCTCGTCGTGGTCCTCGTACTGGAACCCCTCATTAATATTTACTACCATTCTTTTCCTACCTTTCTTCGCGCTTTGGCGATTTTGGTTTCCGTACTATCCCCGCCACACCTTGTGACGGGAAATTCTGTGCTGAAATTTTTTTGCGAGGGTCCTCTGTGTTGTGATCACACAGCGTCTCTGGGTGTCCCATCGGCCACGCCATAGAAAATGCGGCGCTCTGACAAACGTGCTCATAAAGTGGCTCCCCGGTGCAGCGCTCCGTCTTGACCGGCGTGCCGTCGCGCAACAAGTCGTCCCCGAAGTGGGTTTTTTGGCAATGCGGGCACCGGTTCCAGCCGCGGCGCCCTATGCGAGCCTGCCACTCCCCTCCGCAACGGTGGCAGTGGGAAACATGCGGCTTCGGCTCGCTGCAGAGGCGGTCCCAATCGGAGACGCTATCCGAGTTTGTTGTAATTGGTTTCATATGCACCAGAATCATACAGGGTGGCCGCGTGTGTGATTTCGTGTCGTGTGGGATGGCCGCGAGTGTGAAGTACCCGCAGATTCGGTGGGACGAGCGCCTATGTTTATATGGTACTCTTGTGAGGACCTGCGAATTACCCACCAATTTTGATTCTCCCACTACCGAAGGACCCTTGCGGGGACGCCCCTAAACGTTGTTTTTACCGGCTGAATGGTCGTGGTCCGGAGGCGGCGGACCCTCGCCGGAAATCCCCGGATTTGGTGTATGGAAACCTGTGGATCGACAAAGCTCCGTCTATCTGGAGGATCAATATTGGCACTCCTTACATCACACAAGTGTCTAAGCTTGGCCTACTTGCGTTTGACACCCGTGCCAAGTTGGCCTATAGTAAGTAGTGAAATCCCGATCCACCCACCTTTCGAATCCACAAATTGAGGTAGTTGCCCCCAACGGCCGTCGCATTCTGGGGACGATGGAGCGGTGCTCGGCATGCCGACCGGTGACGTTCTCGTTGGTGGCCGGCGAACTCGTCTACAAACACAGCGGCGGCGAGGTGCACCACTACGAGGAGCAATTGCGAACCGTGCGCCGAGGCGGCTCGCCCATCTTTTTGGACGACCAAGGGAGCGAATGGTCTCTGGAACAACTTGTCGTCCGGCGGGCGACGCAGATGGCGTAACCGGCAATGATCATCAACGTGGATCAGTATCGTCGTGGGGCGGCGGCGTAGCCATGCCGGGCGGACTCCCGACTTAAAATTGGGACCGACTGCAAGGGAACGTGTCGCCGCCCCTTTAGCAATCAACCAAAGGAGGACATAGACATGCAAGGTGACAGCATCGAGATTCGTTATTACAGCCCGCGGGCAGGCTACGTGACGGAGATTTTTCCGAACACGGGCACGCAGGCGGCGATCAATTCTATCAAGGCTCGGGCTGGCGACGACGCCACCATCAGCACCGTGCGCTACCACCACGCGCCGCCGACACCGCCCCTGCGGCTCGACCGACCGAGCGAGCGCCGGTGACGATGAACAGCCTGCGTCCCACGTCCCTTCATGAATTCGTCGGCCAGCCGTCAGCGCGGCGGATCCTGTCGGTGCTGATCGCGGCGGCGAAGCGGCGCGGGGAGCCGGTGCCGCATTTGCTGTTTTCCGGCCCGGCGGGCCTGGGGAAAACATCGCTGGCACGTATCGTGGCGGCCGAGATGGGCGGACGGTTGATCGAGGTCGTTGCATCAGGAATCAAGAACGTCCACGACCTGACCGGCCGTTTGCTGGAACTCAAGCCCCATGATGTCCTGTTCCTCGACGAGATCCACGCCTTGCCCCGCAAGATCGAGGAGGTGCTGTACCCGGCGATGGAGGATGGAATCGTCGCCGTGGAGCATCACGGCTTCAATGATTTGATGAAGCAGATCGGGCTTGGGCACGCCGACAAGTCGGTTGCGACACATCGGTTGCCGCCGTTCACGCTCGTCGGCGCGACCACCCTGCTCGGCCTGTGCACCGCGCCCCTGCGGTCGCGCTTCCGCCAGATCCTCGAACTCCAACCGTACTCGGAGTCCGAGCTTGCGGCCATCTTGGCCGGCACCGGTAAGCGGCTCGGGTTCCCCATCACCGACGAAATCGCCGTCGCCATCGCCCGCCGCTCGCGGGGTACGGCGCGCGTCGCCGTCAATTACCTGCTCTGGTATCGCGATGTCGTTCAAGGCGACGGCGGGGTGCCGACGATGGAGTTGGTGGTACAGGCGTTTGCAATGAAGGGCATCGACGCACACGGAATGACGTGTGGGGACCGGGACTATCTGCATCGCCTTATTGAAGCTGACGAGCCGGTCGGGGTGGGAACGCTGGCCAGCGCGCTGGGCGAATCTGTTGAAACCTTGGAGGCGAGCATTGAGCCATATCTTTTGCGCGCGGGGCTAGTCGAACGCACGCCACGCGGGCGCGTGGCGACGGCGAAGGCGCGGGAACTACTTCCGATCGAACCGGAGGACACATGAAGGGCAAAAAGAAAAAATGGAAAGTCACATTTCACTGGGTGTCGTACCAGACCGGCACCGCCGAGGTCGTGGCAGATACCGAAGAACAGGCGCGGGAAAAAGCCGACGAGATCTGCGCCGGTGACATTGACAACTGGGTTCCCTACGACGGGGATCTGTCCGTCCAACAGGTGGAGGAGCTTAAGTGAACGACTGGGTGTTGTCTCCGGACAAGTTTCTGACGAAGGAGGAACTGACCCTCCTGCTCCGCAAGGCGGAGGAGTGCCGGTCCGCCGGTGTCGCCCGCCGCCAGCGCCAGCCGGTGAAAGACTGGTTGCTGGTGCGCTTGGCGTTACTATCCGGTTTGCGCGCCAGTGAGATCGCCGACCTGCGGGTGGTCGATTGCCACGTGGGCTACGGCCACAGCGATTTGTTCGTGCGTTGCGGCAAGAACGGCAAACCGCGGATCGTGAAGATCTCTCCCGACCTGAAAAGGGATCTGCGCTGGTATCTGCGGTGGAAAGGGGAACAAGGCGAACTCCACGCCGAGGCGTTTGTCATCCGCGGCCACCGCCAGGAACGCGTCAGCCGCATCGCTCTCTGGAAACGCTGGAAGAAACTGTGCCCCGCGCACCGGTTGCACGACACGCGGCACACGCATGCGACCATGTTACTCGAAGCGACGAAGAACCTGCGGCTCGTGCAGAAGCAGCTCGGGCATTCGTCGCCGGCCATCACGGCGGTCTACGCCGACGTCGTTGACTCCGAAGCCCGCGAGGGGCTCGTCGCGATGGACCACTTGGTGCGCCGCGCCGGGGCGAAGACCGAGGAGCGGTTGGTGGACGATAACTTGCCGTCGAGCCCCGGGCGGGTGACGGAGGTGGTGATCCAGTGAGCTTTGTTCGTCACTTCTTGTGGGGCGTCAGCGGATCCGTTGCCTTCGCGCTTTTTTTGGGTCATCCAAGGCTACAGAACCTGTGGAAGGTTTCCCCGGTTGGACATAAGTCGACCTCGGATGGGGTGCCACCGGTAGGAAGTGTTCCCTCGGTCAGGGGTAAATCCCACGGATGTGTTTCCCCGGTGGGGGAACCGGGGCGTGTTGGGACCCAAGCTTCCGGTAAATTGCCGGAACCTTGCCACCCCCGACTTCCCGTCGCCGGGAAGTTTCTCGTGGGTGGTAAGAATTTACCACCGGCTGCCGGCAATTGTTGTGCCGTCACAACAAACTGGCAAGCTCCCGGTAATTTGCCGGCTCCTTGGCGGCGGGTTCCCTTGCTCATCCACTTCCCGTCAACGGGAACCGTGTTCACCAGGGCTTTCACGGTCGGATGGCTTCCGCTTGGCC
>OMJI01000138.1 GCA_900299315.1 Verrucomicrobiota bacterium
ATCGACGGACTGCAGCTGGTCAACGGCGGTGCCGGTTCGGGTGGTGATCACGACTTGTTTTTCAACAACCTCGCCATCGTACCGGAACCTTCGACAGTGTTGTTGGTTGGATTAGGGCTGCTCAGCGTGGCGACGCTGAGACGTCGCTCTTGAGTTAATACCCTATCTCCGAGCGATGTTGTAACGCGGGCGGTAGTGCAGCCGCCCGCGTTTCCTTTTTACGGGGTGTAGTCGCTCACCGCCGGGCAGGTGCAGACGAGGTTGCGGTCGCCGTACACGTTGTCCACGCGGCTGACGTGCGGCCAGAACTTGAACTGCCGCAACCACGGCGCAGGGTAGGCGGCGACTTCCCGGCTATAAGGCCGGTCCCACTTGTCGGCAGTAACCACCGAAGCCGTATGCGGAGCGTGCTTGAGCGGATTGTTGTCGCGCGGTAGCTGACCGGCCTCGACGGCTTTCATCTCCGCGTGGATCGAAATCATCGCATCGCAGAACCGGTCGAGTTCTTCCTTCGTCTCGCTCTCGGTCGGTTCCACCATCAACGTGCCGGGCACCGGCCAACTCATCGTCGGCGCGTGGAATCCGTAATCCATCAACCGCTTCGCGACATCCTCCACTTCGATACCGGCTCGCGCTTTCCAGTCGCGCAGGTCGAGGATGCACTCGTGCGCCACCAGATTACCGGGACCGCGATACAGCACCGGGAAGTATGGCTGCAACCGCGCCGCAATGTAGTTGGCATTCAAGATCGCCAGCTTCGTGGCGTCGGTCAGTCCGGCCGCGCCCATCATCCGGATGTACATCCAAGAGATAAGCAAGATACTCGCGCTGCCGTGTGGCGAGGCGGAAACGTGTTTCGGCAGAAACGGGGCGAGGTGTTTCGCGACGCAAATAGGGCCCATGCCGGGGCCGCCGCCGCCGTGCGGGATGCAGAACGTCTTGTGCAGGTTCAGATGGCAGACGTCGGCGCCGATGTGGCCGGGCGCTGTCAGGCCGACTTGCGCATTCATGTTCGCGCCGTCCATGTACACTTGGCCGCCGTGGGCGTGGACGATTTCGCAGACTTCCCGGATCGTTTCCTCAAACACGCCATGCGTGCTGGGGTAGGTGACCATCACGCAGGAAAGATCGGTCCGGTGGTGCTCCGCCTTGGCCCGCAGGTCGGCGACATCAATGTTGCCGGCCTTGTCGCAGGTGACCGGGACGACCCTCATTCCGGCCATGGCCGCGCTGGCCGGGTTGGTTCCGTGCGCGCTGACCGGGATGAGGCAGACGTGGCGCGCGCCTTTCTGGAACGCCCGGATGGTCAGCAGTCCGGCATATTCGCCGGCGCTGCCGGCATTGGGCTGGAGCGACGTCGCCGCGAAGCCGGTGATCTCGGCGAGCCAGGTTTCGAGGTCGCGGAAAATCTTCTGATAGCCGGTAGCTTGCTCGGTCGGGGCGAACGGGTGAAGCTGACCGGCTTCCGGCCAAGTGACCGGAAACATCTCGGCCGTGGCGTTGAGTTTCATCGTGCACGAGCCCAGCGGAATCATCGAGTGGCACAACGAGAGATCCCGGGATTCGAGTCGCTTGATGTACCGGAGCATCTCGTGCTCGGTGTGGTTGCTGTTGAAGACGGGGTGGGTGAGGTAAGGGGAGGTGCGTGATGGCAGCGGCGGCGCGCCCGGCGGTCGCGCCCTACCGACGGCCTTGATGAGGGCGTCCACGTCGGACTCTGTTGTCGTTTCGTCGAGGGAGATGCCGATGGTGCCGTCGCCGAAGTCGCGGACGTTGATGCCGGTCGGCGGCTTGGCGCGGACGCGGATGGTGTCGAAGAATGGTTCGGTGCCGACGCGGTCGACGTTCTCGGCGAGCTTGCGAGTGAGATCGTGGACGCGTTGCGCGATTTTCTTCAAGCCGGCAGGCCCGTGATAGACGGCGTACATACTGGCCATGACGGCGAGGAGGACTTGGGCGGTGCAGATGTTGGACGTAGCCTTGTCGCGGCGGATGTGCTGTTCCCGGGTCTGGAGCGAAAGCCGGTAGGCGGGATTGCCGGCGGCGTCTTTCGAGACACCGATGAGCCGACCGGGCATCTGGCGCTTGAACTCATCGCGGGTCGCGAAGTACGCGGCGTGCGGACCTCCGTAGCCGGGCGGCACGCCGAAACGTTGCGTGCTGCCGACGACCACGTCCGCGCCGAACTCACCCGGCGGCTTGAGGAGTGTGAGCGCGAGGATGTCGGCGGCGACCACGGCGAGTGCCTTCTCGTGATGCAGTCGCTCAATGATGGGTTGGAAGTCGTGAATGGCGCCGTCCGTGGCCGGGTATTGGAACAACACTCCGAACACCTCGCCGATGTGCCGGAAGATTTCTTCGCGTCCGACGATGACCTTGATGCCCAGCGGTTCGGCCCGGGCTTGGACGACGGCGATGGTTTGCGGGTGGCAATCGTTTGCGACGAGGAAGGTGTTCTTCTGCGGCGTAGCGGCGACGGCGTGGCAGAGGTGCATCGCCTCGGCGGCGGCGGTAGCTTCGTCGAGGAGCGAGGCGTTGGCGATGTCCATGCCGGTAAGGTTGGTGACCATCGTCTGGAAGTTGAGCAGGGCTTCCATCCGGCCTTGGGAAATCTCGGCTTGGTAGGGCGTGTAGGCGGTGTACCAGCCGGGGTTTTCGAGGATGTTGCGCTGGATGACGCCCGGCGTGTGCGTGCCGTAGTAGCCTTGGCCGATGTAGGTTTTGACGAGCTTGTTTTGCGACAGGATCGCTTTGAGTTCCGCCAACGCGGCTGCTTCGTCGAGTGGCGCCGGCAGGTTTAGCGGACGCGGAAGACGAATGGCGCCCGGGACGGCAGCATCAATCAGTGTGTCGAGACTGGCCTGACCGGTAGGCTGTAGCAGCGCCGCGAGCTCGGAGCCGGTCGTGCCGAGATGCCGGGAAGCAAACGAACTCATGCGCCAATGTGGGTCGCGTAGTCGGCGGGGGAAAGCAACTCGTGCAACTCACCGGCATCACGCAGTTTGACCTGAAACATCCAGCCCTTGCCGTAGGGATCCTGGTTCAACAACTCAGGTGTGCGGGTGAGCTCCTCGTTGACGGCGACAATCTCGCCGCTGACCGGCGCGTAGATGTCGCTGGCGGCTTTCACGCTCTCGACGACCGCGCAGGCTTTACCGGCTTCAACATCGTCGTCGTTCTTGGGAAGTTCCACGTACACAATGTCGGTAAGCTCGTGTTGCGCGTGGTCGGTGATGCCGACCGTGGCGATGTTGCCCTCGACGCGGACCCACTCGTGCGACTTGGCGAATTTCAAATTGGCAGGGATGTTCATGGTGATTTCTTCAGGAACGGTTTCGTCACGACCGCCGCAGTGTACGGTTTTCCCCGGATTTCCACAGCCAAATTTTTTGCTGATGTGGTCACGTACCCCATGCCGATGCCGATCCCGAGCGTCGGCGACAGCGTACCGCTGGTGACTTCGCCAACGCGCACCCCGCCGGCGAGCAGGGGATAGTGGGGGCGGGGCGGCGGCGATTTCTCGGTCATCGTGAACGCAACCAACCGGCGTGTCACGCCGTCTTGTTTCTGCTTCAACAAAGCCGCCCGGCCGATGAAGTCCGGCTTGTCCAACGCCACGAACCGGCCCAGTCCCGCTTCCAATGGAGTCGTCTCCTCGGTAAGGTCGTTTCCGTGGAGTGGGTAACACATCTCCAGCCGCAGTGTGTCGCGCGCGCCCAACCCGCAGGGCATTACACTCGCTGCGAGGAAATGCTCCCAGATGGCAACCACGTCACCGGCGTTGCAGATGATTTCAAAACCATCCTCACCGGTGTAGCCCGTGCGCGCGACCCAGCAGGTCTTGCCGGCTATGTCGCAACGCGTGATGTGGAATGGCGGGAGATCGATAGGCAAATACCGTTTCGCCTCCGGTCCCTGTAACGCCAGCGCTGCGGTGGAGTCGCTTTGATTATCAAAGAATACCGGCACGGGCGTGTGTGATTGCAACCAAGCGAAGTCCCGTTCGATGTGCGAAGCGTTGATGACGAGCAGGAAGACGGTCGGCTCCAGCCGGTAGATAATCAGGTCATCAATCACGCCGCCAGCATCGTTGCAGAGAAAGGTGTATTGCGCTTGGCCAACTGTGATGCGACGAACGTCATTCGTCAGCAGATGATTCAGCGCATCCCCGGCATGCGGCCCGGCAACCAGGATTTCCCCCATGTGCGAAATGTCGAAAATACCGGCTCGTTGCCTTACCGCGTTGTGCTCGTCAATAATACCGGAATACTGCACCGGCATCTCCCACCCGCCGAATTCTACAATCTTGGCGCCCAGCCTGAGATGAGATTCAAGAAGCAGCGTATGCTGTAAGTTCCTGTCTGAAGCCATATTGGCAACGAGGCTATGGGTGTCGTCAGTTTAAGTCAAGTTCGAGCGATTTACCGGAAACCACAAGGCCATCAGAGCATCAAAAAATTGTAGTATTGTTCATTTTTGTGATTGACACGGTAGAGCGCTTTAGTGTGCTGATTGTCTTGTTGACGGGATTAAGTGGTAACAGGTTGCTAGTAACTGAGGATGTAATATGAACCCCAAAAAATGCTTATTGAATTCAGTTATCCTTTTTTTCCTGACTCTCGTAGTCGCTCCTAGACTCCTTGCGGACACGATCTCAGGCACCGGTTGGAAAGGTACTGCAAATAACCGGTGGAGCGGGGCGAATTGGGACAGTAACCCTCCGACCA
>OMJI01000139.1 GCA_900299315.1 Verrucomicrobiota bacterium
AAACCGGATCATGTCCACCTCGATGCGCTCGTGGGTCAAGCCATCGAGCAACGTGGCGATCACCTGCGCCGGATTTTCGCGCCGGTAGAACGCGCCGTAGATCAAGTTCACGCCGAGGGTACCGATGGCTTCCTGTTCGCGGTCGTTTTCGGCATCGAGCATCCGCACATGGATGATGATCTCCGAGGCGGGCGCGTGCGGGGCGTGCTGGAACCGGATGCCCATCCAGCCGTGGCCTTCCTCGTGCCGGCTGAAGCTGCGCGCGGCCATCGTGTTGGCGAACACGAAAAACTGCGAGCGATCGCCACGTTGCTGGTTCAGCCGCTCGAGCAACAACCCGTATTCATAATCGAGCATCGAGTGCAGGCGCTGCCGGCTCACGTACCGCTCGGCGGGGCCGTAAATCGCGTCACTCACCGCCATGTCGTACGCCGACATCGTCTTGGCCACCGTGCCGGCGGCGCCGCCGACGCGGAAGAACCACCGGGCCACTTCTTGCCCGGCGCCGATCTCGGCGAAGGTGCCGTACTTGGTGCTGTCGATGTTGATCGCGAGCGCTTTGTCGTGCGTGCTGAGTTGGTCTGGCATGGTCAGGTCACTCGCAAGTTCCACGCCGGTGTGGCGTATTTTTCGGCGGCCAAACGCGCGGCCAAATCGCGTTCGGCGGCGGTGAGTTCGTACTCTTGAAACCGGACCGACAACGTCTGCTCAAACCCGGCCCGCAACTGGACCGGATCCAGCCTCGTGGCAATCGAGCCTTGATGCAGCATGCCGGTCTTGCTGCGGCGTTGCGCACCGCCGGCGAGCTTGCGGCCATCGGCCACCACGTCGCCGTGGACGGGTTTCTGGAAACATTCATACTGCCCGGTCGGCGAGACTACCGGCGCCGTGTGCAGGGTGGGCGCGTGGTCAAAGGCCGCCGCGACGGCTTTGTGGATGACGCAGTAGGCGTCGTTGGTGGACATCTTGTAGAGCGAATGGCCGACCGGCACGACGACGGTGTAGGTGGTGTCGGCGACATGGTAAACCACGCCACCGCCGGTTGGCCGGCGGATGACGGTGTATTGCGCAGCCAAGTCGGCCGGGAACTTCTGGAAGTAGCCGAAGCTGACGGACGGCGTCGTCCACGAATACACCCGCAGCAGCGCCGCACCGCGCGCCGGCGCGGTCTGGAGCAACGCCTCGTCGAGCGCCATGTTCCAGTCCGGGGCGCCCGGCGTTGAAGTCAGCCAATACCAAGTTTCCACGAGCCGGGAGTGTAGCCGGAAACATTGCGCGGGGGAACGTCATTGTGTATTGTCCCGCCGTGACGCTCACAGAAAAAATCATGGCCCGCGCGGCGGGCAAGAAATCGGTGCAGCCCGGGGACAACGTCTGGGTGCAGGTGGATGTGTTGATGACGCACGACGTGTGCGGCCCGGGAACCATCGGCGTATTCAAGCGCGAGTTCGGCAAGGACGCCAAGGTTTGGGACAAGAACAAGGTCGTCATCATTCCCGACCATTACATTTTTACGGCCGACTCGAAGTCGAACCGCAACGTGGACATCCTGCGCGATTTCGTGAAAGAGCAGGGGCTGAAATATTTCTACGACGTGATTGATGACCCGAACGGGCATTGGGTGTTCGACCCGGTGAAGGGCAACCTCAAGAAGCAATATGGCTCGAACTATGCCGGCGTCTGCCACACCGCGCTCGCGGCGAAGGGCCACACGCGACCCGGTGAGGTCTTGCTCGGCACCGACTCGCACACCTGCATGGCCGGGGCGTTTGGCCAATTTGCGACCGGCATCGGCAACACGGATGCCGGCTTCGTGCTCGGCACCGGTAAGCTTCTCTTGAAAGTACCGGAGACGATGCGCTTCTGGCTCGAAGGCCAGTTGCAGCCGGGCGTGATGGCGAAGGACATCATCCTCCATTGCATCGGCGACATCGGTTTCGACGGCGCGACCTACCGGGCCATGCAATTCCAAGGCCCCGGGGCGAGCAGCCTCTCGATGGACGACCGGATGACCATCGCGAACATGGCCATCGAAGCCGGTGGCAAGAACGGCATCTTCGAGCCGGACGAGAAGACATTCGCTTACGTGAAGGACCGCACCACGGCCAACGGGACGAAGAGCACGTACGACCCCTTGTTCTGTGACGCGGACCAGAAATTTATCTACGACAAGAAGTTCGACCTCGCGAAGCTCGAACCGACCGTCGCGTGCCATCCCGACCCCGGCAATCGCAAGCTCGCGCGCGAGTTGAAAAGCGTCGCACTCGACCGGGCTTACATCGGTTCCTGCACCGGCGGGAAGACGAGCGACTTCCTCGCGTTCGCCCAAGTGATCAAAGGCAAGAAAGTGAAGATCGACACGTTCGGCGTGCCGGCCACCCCGGATGTCGTGGCGGATTTGCGCGCGGCGAAGTTGGACGGCCAGAGCGTCTGGGACGTGATGGTGGCGGCCGGCGTGCAACTCACCGAGAATCCCGGTTGCGCCGCGTGTCTCGGCGGCCCGGCGGATACGTTCGGCCGCATGAACAAGCCGCTGAAATGCATCAGCGCGACGAACCGCAATTTCCCCGGCCGCATGGGGCACTTGGAATCGCAGGTATTTCTCGCGTCGCCGTACACGGTCGCCGCCAGCGCGTTGACCGGCCACATCACTGATCCCCGCGACTACGTGAGCTGATGAAACTGTACCTCGTCCGCCACGCCACCGCTTCCGATTCGGCACCCAGCGATGCCGACCGGCGTTTGACCCGGGAAGGCGAGGCGGAGGCGCGCGTGATTGGGAAGGCGTTGGCGAAGCTCGGCGTGAAGCCGGACGCCATCGCGGCGAGCCCGTTGCTGCGCGCGCGCGAAACCGCGGCGATCATCGGGTCGGCTTTGGGCGATGGCGAGGTGGAGATCGTCGAGGAACTGGAGAACGGGCCGAGCACGACCGCGTTGATCCGCGGACTCAAGGCGCACGCCGGCGCCCGGGAGTTGATCTTGGTGGGGCACATGCCCAGCTTGGCGGAACATCTGGCCGAGTTTCTCGGGGTGAAGAACACGCAGGGGTTCCCGTTGGGGAAGGGCACGGTCGTGTGCTTGGAGATGGATTTGTTGCGCGAAGGTGCCGGGCAGTTGCGCTGGTGGATGCGCCAGAAGCAACTCGAACTCATCGCCGGTTGACCAAACCCCACCCCTCCGATACAGTCCCGCCGCCATGCCCAAGAAGAAATCAACCCGTTCCGCCACCGGCGCGCCAGCCATGCCGGGATTGCTCCAGCCGGCGTGGTACAATCCCTTTCACATCCTGACGGCCGGTGACCACGCGCCCGACGTCTGTAGCGCGTTCATCGAATGCCCGATGCGCTCGAAGATCAAGTACGAGCTCGACAAGCGCAACGGCATCCTCCACATCAGCCGCGTCCTCCACAGCGCGGTGCATTACCCGAGCAACTACGGCTTCATTCCGCAGACGTACTGCCGCGACCACGACCCGCTCGACATCCTTGTCCTGTCGCAGGAGCCGGTCATCCCTGGTTGCGTGATGCAAGCGCGGCCGATCGGCATGCTGCCGATGCACGACTCCGGGCAGGAAGATTTCAAGATCATCGCCGTCCACGCCAACGACCCCATTTTCGCCAGCTACAACGACATCTCCCAGCTCCCGCCCCACACCCTCCGCGAAATCCGGCACTTCTTCGAAATCTACAAGGAACTCGAAAAAGCCGGTCAGGTGAAGGTCGAGGATTTCCGCGGCCGCATCGACGCCCAAAGCTGCATCCGCCAATCCCTCAAAGACTACCGCCGCTTCCGCGACCAATTG
>OMJI01000140.1 GCA_900299315.1 Verrucomicrobiota bacterium
CGGCGGGCGCTGGGCCACGAAAGTGCCGACGCGCTCCCGGGTTTCGAGCCAGCCATCCCGACCCAGTTGCCGCAGCGCGAGATGGACGGTCATAGGGCTGACATGAAATCGCTCGCTCAGCGCCGCCTGCCCGGGCAACGCCGCCCCGGGTTTCAGCTTGCCGGCAATGATCTCGCCGCGAATGGCTTGAACAACCTTCTCGTGCTTGGCTCGGGGACGATACTTGGTAGTTGGCATATTGCCCTAGTCAGAATGCGGTCAGACTATAACAACCTCACTTCCATGTCAAACCCAAATTTCCAGATGGAAAGGCCTGCACCCCGAATTGCCGCCGCGACGGCGGCCGCTACACACCCTGTAGCCGCGCTTGCCAAGCGCGGTTTCCTCATTCAACTCGCCCCGGCTGCCCCCGCGCTCACCGAGCGCGGCTACAGAACCGCCAACCATCACCAACGCCCCTGTAGTCGCGGGCGCCGACCTCGGCACCTCAACCGGTTGTAGGCCGACTCTGTGAGTCGGCGTTTGCCGGCCCCGCCGATTCGCAGAATCGGCCTACATCGCGGATAGCCGCCGGGACGGCGGCCGCTACACCACTGCTCTTTGTGGGAGCGCCCTTCCGGGCGCGACCGGGCGAGTCGCATCCGTCAGCCTCGCGCCCGGAAGGGCACGGAGTCGTGCCGGCTTAGCTGGCTACCAGCAGGGGTTCGATGTGGTTGCGGTAGAGATTGTCGGTGACCAGTTCCGCGACCACGTGCCGGTGGGTTTCCAGCGCGTGGAGGTATTCGGCGCCGTGCTTGGCGGCGATCTTGAACCCGACGTGCACGAGTTGGCGGAGGTGGGGGTTGAAGCGTGGATTGCGCTGGTCGTGTCGCAACGCCGCGACGAACTCCGTGCCGGACCAACCGGCCACTTCGGCCGGGGTGGGGAGCCGGGAGCGGTCAATATCGATCACGGTGGCGTAGGGCTGGCTCAGTTCGTCGATGTGCGCGTGCATGTCGGCGTACATCGCTTGGGCGAGACGGAGTGCGTCACCGCCGGCGGTTGCGAGCCCGGCGACTTCCTCCAGCCAGGTGGTGCCGGCGGTCTTGAGATGCACGCCGGCGCCGGTGCGCCGCAGTTGCCGGCGGATGATGGGGTAGAGGGAGAACTTGTCGCTGCCGGAGTGGACGCTGAGCTTCAAGGTGGCCGGCAATCCAAACTCTCTGACCGCATAATCCACCACGGCGAGGTCGTCCGCAAACTCGCGCTCGAACTTCGCGAGGTCGCCGACGTAGTCCACGCCCTTGTTGAAACGGCCGCTGAACTTCGGTGCGATGGTCTGGACCGGCACGCCTTCCCCGGCCAAGGCGGCCAGGATCACGACGAGCTCGACCGGCGTTTGCGGGGTGTCGGTTTCATCCATCGAGACCTCGGCGATGAAGGTGCCGGCGCCCTTGGCCTGCGCGATGTGGCGGTAGACTTGGCCGGCTTGCTGGACGGCGAGCAGGTATTTCTGGGCGGTGCGCTCCAACGTGCTTTCCGTGAGACCGAACGGGCAAGCCAGCAGCCGGCGTTGGCGGCTGACGAAGTCGCGGACGGCGTCCGCGCTGGCCGGTTGGCCGATGAAATCCGCCACGTCGATCGTGAAAAAATCGCTCGCGCCGATGAACCGGTCCACGGTCTTCAGGCCGATGTGGTCCGCATCCACCCGGTACGACCCGGTCCAGTTCAGCGTGCGAACGGCAGCGTCCGCCTCGGCGCGGACGCTGTCGGGGTGGGTGCCGACGATGGTGTGTTCGCGGTTGGATTTGTTCCAGACGGGCGTGATGACCACGCCGGTGGCTTTTGCCTTCAGGAATGCGGCCAACTGGGCGGGGCCTTCCCGTCCAAACCGGTCGCCGATGCCGATGCTAAAACGCTCGAGATTGATCATGGGCGCATCCTATTGAAGCCGGCAGGCGCTGGCGAGCAGCGAGTGCGCGTCGACACAGATGACGAGTTGTAGGGCGCGATGCCTGTCGTTTAGCCCGGATAATGCATAAAGAGAAGTGGCGAAACACTTGGAACTCGCTATAAGCGAGGGTGTTCAAGCCGTTAACCAAGGAGGTTTCGCCGTGACCGTTTGTACTCAATCCAGTTTTGAGTTTCCAGTCGCAAATCGCCGCCGTGTCCAGGCCAGTTTCACCGGCGGGGAGGTCTCCAGTGATGGCGGGCTGCTGTTGGTGCGCCAAGCCGACCGGCATCTGAAGCTGACCGCCACGCTGGCCAAGCGCCTGAGCGATCCGCGCGACCCGGCCAAGATCACGCATCCGTTGGTCACCTTGTTGCGGCAGCGCATTTACGGTCTGTGTCAGGGCTACGAGGATCTCAACGACCACGACCGCCTGCGCACGGATGTAGCGTTGCAGACCGCCGTCGAACAGGATGAGGATCTGGCCAGCGCCTCGACGTTGTGTCGGTGGGAAAACGAGGCGAGTCGGCAGGCGGCGTGGACGGTGCATGCGTGGTGGGTCGAGCAGTTCATCGCCAGCCACGCGACGCCGCCCACCGAGTTGGTGTTGGACTTGGACGCGACCGATGATCCGTTGCATGGCCAACAAGAGGGCGCGTTCTTTCACGGCTACTACGGGCAGTATTGTTTTCTGCCGCTGTATGTGTTCTGCGGCGAACGGTTGTTGGTGGCGTATCTGCGGCCCAGTAACATCGACGTGGCCCGGCACGCGTGGGCGATCGTGTCGTTGTTGGTCAAGCGGCTGCGCCAAGCGTGGCCGGCAGTAAAGATCATCGTGCGGGGCGACAGCGGCTTCTGTCGGTGGCGGCTATTGCGGTGGTGCGACCGGCACGATGTCCATTACCTCATCGGGCTGGCCAAGAACGACCGGCTGTTGGCGTTGGCCGAGCCACTGATCGCGCAAGCGGCCGCACAGTACGAGCAGAGCCAACAGAAGCAGCGAGTGTTTGGCGAGGTCGAGTACGCGGCGCACACGTGGGATCGGGTGCGGCGGGTGATCGTGAAAGCGGAGCACACGGACAAGGGGCGCAACCCGCGCTTCGTGGTAACCAACCTGGGCGGCGCGGCGCAGGCGCTGTACGACGAGGGCTATTGCGCGCGCGGCGAGATGGAGAATCGGATCAAGGAACAACAGTTGGGTTTGTTTGCGGATCGGACCAGTTGCCACGACTGGTGGGCCAACCAGTGGCGGCTGTTGCTCAGCAGCTTGGCGTACACCTTGATGGAAACGCTGCGCCGGATCGGGTTGGCCGGCACCGAACTGGCGCGAGCGCAGTGCGGGACGATTCGGTTGAAACTGCTGAAGATCGGGACGGTGCTGGTGCGCAACACGCGGCGGGTGCGGTTCCTGTTGGCGGCGGGCTATCCGTATCCGGAATTGTTTGCGACGGTGGTCGCGCGGTTCGCCAGCGGCTAGCCACGACCGGTGCTGTCCCCGGCACAGGAAACAACGGGGGTTGGGGGTGGTGTCGCCACCAGTCACGAAAAAGGTGCTGGGAGCGTCTCAGTTGTGTCCGTCAAGTTCAGCAATTGAGTTGAGGTGATTGTTTTCTTGGGTGGGGTTGTTGTTCCTTTC
>OMJI01000141.1 GCA_900299315.1 Verrucomicrobiota bacterium
CTGCGAGATATATAGGCGGAATCTAAATGGCTTCATGGAGCCGGTCAGCAGCGAGGAGTTGATGAAGCAGAAGGTCGCAGCCGAGGTTGCCGCTTCGATGTTAACTAGCGTCATGGAAAGAGCATTCACGAACTCTCAGAATCGCACGGCGGATGATGTGATGGATGATGTAAAGAGGCAAACCCAAGAGTTGGAGAAGTTGCAGAAGGAGTGAGAGGCCCAATCGGGTACCCGTGACTGACTGAATTGTTCAATCAGCCACGGGTCCCACACCATGAACCTTCGCTAAAGCTGCGGTCTCACGCCGCCGGAAGTGCGGGTCCGCAGCCGGCGGTTCCGGTCAGACTTCCCGAACAGATTCGGGGTAGTGCAGGTCAATCCAGATCTGCTTCCGGTCGGGAACGCCCTGTTCAGGCAACCAGCGGTCGGTCAGAGCACGTTGGACGAGGCTACTTCAATTATTTCCACTCATACAATTACGCCTGCCCTGCACCGTGTCTTGCGCAAAGTCAGTCTGCGTAAATGTTAAACCGGCCCTCGCGCAAGAAGCCCACCAGCTTCATCCCGAACTCCCGGGCCAAGTCCACCGCCAGACTGCTGGGCGCGCCGACGGCGGCCATCACGGGAATACCGGCGAGGAGAGCTTTCTGCACCAGTTCGAAGCTGGCGCGACCGCTCACCATCACGATGCGTTCGCTGGCCGGCAACTCGCCCTTCAACAACAAGGCGCCAATCAGCTTGTCCATCGCGTTGTGCCGGCCAACATCCTCACGCAGGAGCAGCAGCTTGCCGGTCGTGTCAAACAGCGCTGCGGCGTGCAGCCCACCGGTCTTCTCGAACAAGGATTGCTCGCTGCGAACGATGGCCGGTAGTTTGCCGAAGAAATCGTCCGGCAATTCCGGCGGTGGCGCCAACGCAACCGGGCACGTGGCGCGCACTTGGTCAAGCGACGCTTTGCCGCAGATTCCACAGCTAGAGCTCGTGAACACGTGCCGCGTCAGCCGGTCGGCATCGAACTTCACCCCGGGCCGCAAGTCCACGGTGACGACGTTGTAATTCTGCGGGTCGGCACAGTACCGGATTTGCGCAATCTGTTCGCGAGTGGTCAACGCCGCCTCAGTGAAGAGAAAACCCGCTGCCAGTTCGAAATCATGCCCGGGCGTGCGCATCGTCACGGCGATACTCTGCCCGTTGACGCGGATTTCGAGCGGTTCCTCAGTCGCGACCAAATCCTCGCGCACCCGCGATTTCCCCTCCGTGACTGACGTGATGCGGAAGCGCGTCGTGCTGCCGGCGCGCTTGATTTCTCTGGGTTGCATTGACTTTTCCGGTGGGTTTGTCAAATATCCGCCCGTGCTGACGGCTCTTGATTCTGTGCTCGAAAAGTGTGTCGCCTCGCCGCCGAATATACTGGCCACGTTGCAGGCCGTGCAAGCGGCATTCGGTTACGTCCCGCTCGACACCGTGCCCGCCATCGCCGCCAAACTGGGCGTGACCGATAGCGACGTACGCGGCGTGCTGAGTTTCTACCACGACCTTCGCACCGAGAAACCCGGCAAGCACGTCATCCGGTTTTGCCTCGGCGATTCCTGCCGGGCCACCCACTGCGAGAATTCCCTCGCAGCCATCGAAAAGAAACTCGGCTGCGAGCTCGGCGAGACCAGCCCGGATGGCAAGTTCACGCTGGAAAAAGTCTACTGCCTCGGCAACTGCGCCCTCTCGCCGAACATGATGATCGGCGAAGAAATCTATCCTCGGCTCACGCCCAAGTCAGCCACCGCCGCGCTGGAGAAACACAAGTGAAGGTCTATATCCCCGATGATTCCGCGGCTGTCTCGGTGGGTGCCAACCGGGTTGCGGCGGCATTCCCGAAGGATGTCGAGGTCATCCGCACCAGTTCGCGCGGCGCGTTCTTCCTCGAACCACTCGTCGAAATCGACACGCCAAACGGTCGCGCCGGCTATTGCAACGTGAAGCCAGCCGACGTACCCGGACTCCTCAAAAAGAAACCGACACCGATTTCGAAGATTCCCTTCCTCGCCAAGCAAACCCGGTTCACGTTTGCCAACGCCGGTTTGGCGAAACCTTACGATTTTGCCGCGCTGAAGAAAGCGCGCGGGATGAAGCCACAGCAGATTCTCGACGAGGTGAAGAAGGCCAACCTGCGCGGACGCGGCGGCGCGGCCTTCCCGGCCGGCGTGAAGTGGCAGACCACCGCCGATGCGCGCGGCCAGCCGAAATACATCGTCGCCAATGCCGACGAGGGCGATGCCGGCACCTATTCCGACCGGATGATCATGGAAGGCGAACCCTACCGGCTCCTTGAAGGGATGGCCATTGCCGGGCTGGCAGTCGGCGCGAGCAAAGGTTACGTCTACATTCGCAGCGAGTATCCGGCCGCGCTCAAGAAGCTCCGGGCGGCTGTCGCGCAGTTCACCGACTTCGAAATCGAGATTGTCCTCGGCGCGGGCGCGTACATCTGCGGCGAAGAGACGGCTTTGCTGGAATCCATCGAAGGGAAGCGCGGGATGGTGCGGTACAAGCCGCCGTTCCCGGCGGTCGAGGGGCTGTGGGGCAAGCCGACCGTCATCAACAACGTCATCACTTTCGCCACCATCCCGGACATCATCACGCGCGGCGCGGACTGGCACGCGTCGCTCGGCACCGCGACTTCGAAAGGCACGATGCCGCTCCAGTTGGCCGGGCAGGTGAAGAATGCCGGGCTGGTGGAAGTGCCGTTCGGCGCGACACTCGAAGAAGTCATCTACGATTTCGGCGGCGGAATGCCCACCGGCTGCAAATTCAAGGCGGTGCAGGTCGGCGGGCCGCTCGGCTCGATTTTCCCGAAGAAGCTGTTGGAGACGCCGATCTGTTTCGACGCGTTCGCCAAGGTGGGCGGCATCCTCGGCCACGGCGGCATCGTGGTCTACGACGACCAGATGGACATGGTCGCGCTGGCCCGGCATTTGATGGAATTCACCGCCGCCGAGTCGTGCGGCAAATGCACGCCCTGCCGGGTCGGCTCGACGCGCGCCAGGGAAATCCTCGAAGCCATCCTTGACGGTGACGGCAGCGATGACGACCTTGCGTTGCTGAACGAACTCGGTGACACCATGAAGAACGGCAGCCTCTGCGCCCTCGGCGGTCTCGCACCCATGCCGGTGCTCACGGCGATTCAATATTTCGGCAAAGATTTCCGGAGGCGGAAATGATCATCACCCTCAACGGTCGCAAGGTCGAAGTCCAACCGGGCCAGACCATCTGGAACGCAGCGCGCGCCAACGGCGTGAACATCCCTTCCCTCTGCGCCTCGCCGAACCTCAAACCGTACGGCTCCTGCCGGCTCTGCTTATGCGAAGTGGACGGCCAGCGCGGCTACCCGGCTTCCTGCACCACGCCGGTGCGCGATGGCATGGTGGTGCGGACAGATTCCGCCAAGTTGAACCAACTTCGCCGCAACGTCATTGAGCTGTATCTCTCCGAGCAGCCGGAAGGCTCGCTCCAACTCCGCGAGTACGCCGCGCAGTTCGGCCTGCAACGCGTCCGCTACCGTCAACCGAAGAAGCGCGCCTACAAAGTGGACGCCTCCAATCCGTTCTTCGCTTTCGACCCGAACAAGTGCATCGCCTGCGCCCGCTGCGTTCGCGCGTGCGACGAAGTGCAAGGCACGTTCGCCATCTCGATGTTCGGGCGCGGGTTCGAGTCGTCCGTCGCCGCCGGTAATGATGTGGGCTTCGCGGCGTCGAATTGCGTCTCGTGCGGCGCGTGCGTGAAGGAATGCCCGACCGACGCGCTCTTCGAGAAGGCGGTCGCCGAGTTCGGCAAACCAGACTACACGACGCGGACGACGTGCGCCTACTGCGGCGTCGGCTGCAACTTCGACGTCGGCGTGCGGGCCGGTCGGATCGTCACGATGCGCCCGGTCGACGCCAGCCCGGTAAACTGGGGTCACGCGTGCGTGAAAGGCCGGTTTGGCTGGGACTACGTGTATTCCGAGGAGCGGCTCAAGAAACCCATCAAGCGCGTCGGCGACAAGTGGGTCGAGATTGCCTGGGACGAGGCGTTCACGATGATCATCGATGCGTTCCAGCGCGCCAAGGAGAAACATGGCCCCGATGCCGTCGCCGCCGTGTCGTCGAGCCGGGGTACGAACGAAGAAAATTATCTGATGCAGAAGTTCATGCGCTGCGCCGTCGGCTCCAACAACGTGGACAACTGCGCGCGCGTCTGCCACAGCGCCACGGTGTCCGGCATGATGGAAGTCTTCGGCACGTGGGCGGCGACGAATTCGCTCAACGACCTGGAGCAGACGAAGCTGTTGATGCTCATCGGTGCAAACCCGACCGAGGGCCACCCTGTCACCGGGGCGCGGATCAAACGCGCCATCCGCCGCGGCGCGAAACTCATCGTCGTCGACCCGCGCCGCATCGAGCTGTGCCGGTACGCCACGCTCCATCTCCAATTGAAGCCTGGCACCAACGTCGCGCTGTTCAACGGTCTGGCGAACGTCGTTGTCACCGAGGGATTGACCGACAAGAAGTTCATCGCCGAGCGCACGGAGAATTACGACGCGTGGTGGGAAGTCATCCGCAAGTACACACCCGAACACGTGGCCGGGATTACCGGCGTCCCCGCGGACAAGATCCGGGAAGCCGCGCGGCTTTACGCCACCAGTGGCGCGTCGATGTGCGCCCACGGGCTGGGGATGACGGAGCACAAGTACGGCAGCTACGGCATCATGGCGCTCTGCAATCTCGCCATCCTCACCGGCAACGTGGGCCGACCGGGCACCGGCATCAATCCGTTGCGCGGCCAGAACAACGTGCAAGGCTCCTGCGATGTCGGCTCGATGCCGGTCTACTTCAACGCCTACCAGAAGCTCGACGACCCAGCCGTGCGCCAGAAATTCGAAGTCGTCACCGGCAAACCGCTCCCACAAAAGAAGGGCTGGAAGACGCCGCAGATGTGGGACGCCGCGTTGGCCGGTGACCTGCGCGTGATGTGGATCATGGGTTACGACGTTGCCCAGACCGATCCCAACCTGCTCAAGGTCCGCGCCGCGCTCGACAAGCTCGACTTCCTCGTCGTCAGCGATTTGTTCTTCAACGAAACCTGCAAGCACGCCGACCTCGTCCTACCGGCGGCGAGTTTCGTGGAGAAAGACGGCACGTTCACCAACGGCGAGCGGCGCGTCCAACGCGTCCACAAGGTCATCGAGCCGATGCACGGCATCATCCCGGATGCCGAGCAGATTTTCCGCGTCTCGGCAGGCTTGGGCTACCCGATGAAGTACGCCAACATCAGTGAGGTGATGGATGAAATCGCCAAGCTGACACCGACGATGGCTGGCGTCGCCTACGACAAGCTCGACGACCATTTCGGCCTGCAATGGCCGGTCCCCACGCGCGAGCATCAAGGCACCGGCATCATGCACACCGACCGGTTCCCGCGCGGCAAAGCGAAGTTCTCGCCGGCCGAGTACCTGCCGCCGGGCGAGGTGCCGACCGACGACTATCCGTTCACCCTCGTGACCGGTCGCGTGCTACATCATTACAACTGCGGCGCGCAGACGCGGAACTCGAAACTGATCGAGTTCGTGAATCGCGACGTGCTGGAGATGCACGCCGAGGACGCCACCGAGCTGGGCATCGCGGACGGGGAGACGGTCAACGTCACCAGCGCCCGCGCCACGATTCAGTTGCCGTGCGTGATCAGCGAACGAGTCATCCCCGGCCAGCTTTTCACGACATTCCACTTCCCGGACAACGACTTGAACACGCTGCTGTCCAGCTCTGCCGATGCGTTGTCGAGCTGCCCCGAGTACAAGGTGCTCACCGTCCGCGTCGCGAAGCTACCGGCGAAGAAACGCGCTCCAGCCAAGCTGCGGGCACGTGTGCTGGTTTGAACTTGGCATCCGGTTTCGTTCTGCTATAAAACCCCGAACCAAAAAAAGGAGAGTTCACCCCATGTCAAAAATCGTCCCGTTAATCAGTTCCGGTGTGGCTGGCCCGCTCGGCGTGCTGCACCTGCCCCGTCTCTGGCTCAAATCATCCCTCGAAGCGCGCGGCAACCTCGCCGACGGCTACCCGGGTTGTGGCAAGGGCTACGACCAGATGGTCCTCGACGGTCTCGGCCTCGACCGGACGAAGACGCTCGCGTTCATCAAGGACAAGCGTCCCACCTACCCCGAATTTGAAGCGTGGATCAAATCCCAGCCCGGCGTGAAGCTCGACCGCGCGAGCATCATCAAGCTCAACGCCGCCATCACCGGCTACATCCACGACGACAGCACCCGCAAGTCCATCATGGCCGCCAACGGTCTCAAGGACGACGGCTCAGTGCCGGATGCGGTGAACCTGAACAACCTCGACGACTGGAAGGAATTCCACACGTCATTCCTGAAGTAATCGCCGAGGCAGCGATTCCAAGGGGCGCGGGCAACCGCGCCCCTTTTCGTTTCACAACTCGCCGATGTCCTCGTTCCAGAGCCGGGGATTCTTGGTGATGAACTCGCGCATTAACGCGACACACTCCGGCAGATTAAGATCCACGACCTCCACCCCGTGTGCGCGCATAAACTCCGGCGCTCCCGAGAAAGTTTGCGACTCGCCGACGATGACCTGCTTGATGTTGAACTGCACGACGGCGCCGGCGCAGAGGTAGCACGGCATCAACGTCGAGTAGAGCACCGCATCCCGGTAGCTCCCCACCCGTCCGGCATGGCGGAGGCAATCGATTTCGGCATGGGTGACCGGGTCGCCGTCCTGCACGCGCTTGTTGTGCCCACGCCCGATGATTTGACCGGCCTTCACCAGCACCGACCCGATGGGAATCCCGCCCTCGCGCAGTCCCAGCCGCGCCTCGTCGATCGCTGCCTGCATGAATGAATCCATGCCGGCTTTATACCACGGTCGTCGCGGGAGAAAAATCAGAACGCCGGTCGGCGTACAGTTTAGTGAGGAGGGCGGAGCGTGCGGATCCGGTCGCGCAATTCGGCGGCGCGTTCGAACTGCTGCTCCTCGACGGCGACATGCAACGCGCGCTCGAGTCGTTCGAGTTCGCTGAGCGGCCGGGTCGTCTCGATCTGGTCAGCCAGTTCGTTCAACGCCTGTGTGGACCGTTCCCGCTCGAACTTGAAAGTCTCATCGTCGAGCTCCGGCAGCGCCTCGATCCGTTCCAAGGCGGTGCGGACAGTCTTCAACGCCGCACTGTGCCGTTGGGCGTCCCAATCAATCATGGCGGCCGCCACGGCGTTCATGCGGAGGATGTAGGGCCGCCACTGTTCGAGGTGGAGCCGGTCTTCCCGGCGCTTGGCGTATTGGCGGACGAGATCGAACAGTCCGATATTGCGCTGCGTGTCGCGCACGACGCGGGGCCAGTCTTTAACTTGGAAGAGGTGTAGGTACCGGAAGTAGTACAGCACACCTTCCGAGAAAAGTTCTGCGCACTCCTCGGCATTGAGCTTGAAGCTCTTCTCCTCGCCAGCGGCCCGGGCGGCTTCGAGGCGTTCGAGATAATGAACAAGAACCGACTCGACGCCGTGGGGCTGCGCGCCGTCCGGGCGTCCTTCGAGTTCGTACTGCTCGATGCCCAACGGCGTGCGCACCTGCATCAGTTCCCGGCCATCGGCACCACGCACGAGACGCACGTGGTTCTCAGCATCGTACGGCCAAGCCGCCAGCAACTCCCGCAAATCAGATCGTTCGCCCTTCACACCGGCAGGCTAGTGCAGCCGAAGACGAAAGGCAAGTCACCGGCTCACGCGTCCAGCCGGAGACTGGCGTAAGTGACGATGGAGTTCGTGGCGGGCTCGTGGTTTTGGGCGTAGTGAAGCAGGCGACCGTCGGTGACGTCGCACGCGTTGAGCAAGGTGTACAAAGCCGGCCACGCGTCGACGCGCCGCCGGTCTTCCTCCTCATAGATGAGCCGCAACATCTCGCGCGCGTCGCAGGCCTCGACGAGCGAGAGCAGGAGCCGGTCATCGACCTCCAACTGCGCCCGCACCTCCTCATTCACCGTGAACTCATCCCCAAACCGGCTGCCCACATGCGCGAGATCCACGCTCGCCAGCACGCACACGCGCCGGCCGCTGGCCGCGATTGTCTCGCGCAACGCCCGCACAAACGCCGCGATCGCCTCGTCGCTCAGCGGGTCATTACCGGCTTCGAGCAAGTCATGGAACGAGCCGGCCAGGATCGGCGCAATCCGGCAAGGCTGCGCGAGCGCGTGCTGCAGATACACCACCTGAAACTCGATCGAGTGCTCCCGGCGATGCGCCAGCTCATCGGCGAAGAGGTCAAACGGCAACCTGCCGGCCAGCGCATCCATAAATTCCACATCCGTTTCGAGCACTCCGAGCGGCGTAGCGAAGGATTTCCGCGTGCCGACAAACCGGTGATTCGTCGGCCCATGCGCGACGCCGAGGACGACAAAGGTGTCCACCGGCGGCGTCCGGCCGAGCTGCGCGTACGCCCACGCGTAAGCCGGTCCACCCACGCGCAAGTCGATGTGCGGAATGACAAGCGCTACCGGTGGCTTGGTCGAGGTATGCCCATCGCGCCCCGGTCCGCGCGGCGGCCGGAGATGGTGGGCGAATGAACGCCGGATGCCGGTCGCCGTGGCGGGGTAAGAATGCCCGGCATGTGCCGCCGGTCGGGCCGGCGCGCCTCGAAACGCCGCCAGTTGCTCGGCGAGATGGGCGGCGAACCGGGGACTGTCGAGCAGCAACGCTTCGTCGAGCTGCCGGATGAAGTTTTGAATCACCGCCACCGAGACAGGTTGGCCGATGGCCTGACTGACGTGCCGCTGAATCTCCGGTAGCGTGTGCTGACCGTCGAGGCATTCGAGAATCACCCCGGCAGTAGCCGAGACGGACATCACCCGGTCGTTGAACTCTTGCGGGTCACGCAAGCAGATCACCGCGCGTTCGCCGTCCCGTCCCGGGAAAACTTCGATCGGCCGCAGCCTGGGGCGCTCCTCCGACATGGCCAGCAGTGTAGCCTGCCGGGCTCATGCCGTCACGCCGTTCGTGGCGAACCCAGTTGGTTTTGGCTTTTCATCGGCGAGTGGTTCCGGCACGTTCCCCGCCCGTGAAGTTGGTGAAATTATTCATCGCGCTGCTCTTGCTGCCGGCATGCGTCGCGGTGACGCTGACCGGCTGGAGCGTCGCCCGCACGGTGCTTGCCTCGACAGTGCACGGCGGCAAGATGATCGGCGGGGCGTTTGCGGCCGGGTATGGACTGTGGCTGTTGGTTTTCACATTGCTCCCGCGCCCCACCCGCACATATGTGCTCGGGCACGAGCTCACGCACGCGATCTGGGCGTTGCTGATGGGCGCGCGCGTCGGCGGGCTGCGGGTCGGCAAGACCGGCGGCCAGGTGCGGACGAGTAAGAGCAACTGGGCGATCACGCTGGCCCCGTATTTCTTCCCGTTCTACGCGATGCTCTTCATCGTGCTTTTCTTCATCGCGCACATGATCTGGGGGCTGGACCGGTATTTCTGGGTGCTGTTCTTCCTTGTTGGGCTGGGCTGGAGTTTTCACATCACGTTTACATTCGTGATGCTGCTGACCATCAGCCAGCCGGACGTGAAGTCGCAGGGCAAAATCTTTTCCGCAGTCGTCATCTACGCGATGAACCTGCTCACGATGCTCGTCACCACCGCCGCCCTCGCCCACTCGGTCACGTTCTTCGGCGTCGGCAAACTCCTCGCCAACGATCTGTGGACGGCGTACGGCTGGACTCTCGACAAGCTTTGGTGGCTCTGGCATCGTCTCGCGGCGTATGCCTTCCGCAACTGACATCATTTCCGCCGCCGTCGAGCGCGCGCTCGGCGCGCCGGCTATGCTGCGACCTTGCGCCGACCCGAAGTTCGGTGATTACCAGGCCAACGGGGTGATGGCCGTCGCGAAGCAGCGGAAGGAGAATCCCCGGGCACTGGCGGAGAAAGTCATCGCCCAGCTTGACCTGAACGGCGTGTGCGAGAAGCCAACGGTGGCGGGCGCGGGCTTCATCAATTTCAAACTCCTGCCGGAGTTCATCGCCCAGCAACTAAGCGAGCCGGTCGCCAAGACAGCCAAGCCGCAGACCATCGTGCTGGATTACAGCGGTCCGAACGTCGCCAAACTCATGCATGTCGGCCATATCCGGTCGACCATCATCGGCGATTCACTGGCGCGCGTGGCGCGGTTCCTCGGTCACCGAGTCATCACCGACAACCACATCGGCGACTGGGGCACGCAGTTTGGGATGTTGATCCTCGGCTGGAAACAATTCCGCAACGACACCGCGCTCGCGGCGGATCCGATCGCGGAGTTGGAACGTCTCTACAAGCACGTCAACGCGCAGGAGAATCTCCGGGAGGCCGCGAAACAGGAGCTGGTAAAACTCCAGCAAGGCGACGCCGAGAACCTGACGATCTGGAAACGCATCATTGAGCTTTCCGAGCAGCAATTTGACGCGACGTATGCCCGGCTGGGCGTCCGGTTTGACCACACGCTCGGCGAGAGTTTCTACAACCCCTTCCTGGCGGATGTCGTGCGCGAGTTGCAGCAGCGCGGCATCGCCCGCGAGAGCGATGGCGCGATCTGCGTTTTCGTGGAAGGCGAAGAAACACCGCTGATTATCCAGAAGAGCGACGGAGGTTTCGGCTATGGCACTACTGACCTCGCCACAGTGAAGTACCGGGTTGAAACATGGCATCCAGACTTGATCGTGTATGTGACTGACGCCCGGCAGCAACTCCACTTCAAGCAGGTATTCGCCACTGTCCGGCAATGGCTCCCGAACCCACCGGCCTTGGAGCACATCACGTTCGGCTCCATCCTTGGCGAAGACCGCAAACCGCTCAAAACCCGGTCGGGCGAGAATGTGAAACTCGCCGAGTTACTCAATGAAGCCGAGGAACGCGCGCTGACCGTCGTCACCCAGAAAAATCCCGAACTACCGGAAGCCACGCGCAAACAGATCGCCCGCGCGGTTGGCATCGGCGCCGTGAAGTACGCCGACCTGAGCCAGAACCGGACGACGGACTACATTTTCAGTTGGGACAAGATGCTGGCGCTCGACGGCAACACCGCCCCCTACCTTCAATACGCCTACGTCCGCATCCAGTCCATTTTTCGCAAAGCCGGTACAGAGTGGGAGGCGCCTCAGCGCCCCGACAGTCGCGGCACTGAGGCCGCTCCCACCCTAGAACTCACCCACCCTTCTGAACTCGAACTCGCCAAACAGATTCTCCGCTTCAGCGAAACGCTCAACGCGACGCTGGCTGACTACAAGCCCAACTGGCTGACCGGCTACCTCTACGACCTGGCCGGCAAGTTCAGTGTCTTCTACGACAACTGTCCCGTCCTCCAATCCGCCGAGCCGGTGAAGTCGAGTCGCCTCACCCTCTGCCGCCTCACCGCCTACGTGATGAAGCAGGGCCTTAATCTCCTCGGCATTGATGTGATCGAGCAAATGTGACATAGGTGAACCATGGCAAACATTGAATTGAAACCTTCTGACGTAGTGATTTTTGGACGGGATTGCGAAGCGACGCAGATTCCGAGTGGCGCGAAGACGGTGATCCCGAAAGGCACCGAGGCATACGTGGGTCAGACCTTGGGCGGGAATGTGACGCTCTCCCTGCCGGGCGTGGGCTTGGCGCAGGTGATGTCGAACAATCTGGACGCACTCCTCAAGGACGGCGTGCCGGTAGCCGCGCCGGTGGCGGGGCCGACGTCGGGAGTTCAACACGATGGCCCGGCGGATGAAGCCGAGATCATGAAGGCGTTGAAGACCTGTTACGACCCGGAAATCCCGGTCAACATCGTCGATCTCGGCCTGGTGTACGATGTGAAGCGGACGGATCTGGCCTCGAAGCGGACGCGCGTGGATGTGAAGATGACGCTGACCGCGATGGGCTGCGGCATGGGCCCGGCGATTGCGGCGCAGGCAAAGGAGAAACTGCTCACCGTGCCCGGCGTCGAGGAAGCCGATGTGCAAATCGTCTGGGACCCGCCGTGGAACCAGAGCATGATCACCGAGGACGGTAAGAAGCGCCTCGGTATTTGGTGATCAGCGCGCCAACTGCATTACGGCCCGCCACGGGCCGGTCCAGAATCCTTGGCTAGTCTTCGGCGCACTAGCGCTGAGGTAGTACAAGCCATTCTCGGGCGGGCCGGTACCGATCAGGACCCGTCCATCCAGCAACGTGGGCGCGCTGTAGCGGATTTGCGCGCCGACTTCGTAGCTCCACAAAATCCGGTCGCCTTTGCCGGAGACGCAGTACAGCCGGCGGCTCATCGTGCCGACGATCAGGTCCGGCTCGCCGTCGCCGTTGACGTCGCCGACGCAAGGTTCGCCCATGACGATTTCGCCGAGCGCGAATTTCCAGCGCACCTTACCGGTCTTGAGGTCGAGCCGATAGACCTCACCGGACAGGTTGACCAGATAACCATCCGTCCCCTGCCCGACCGGCACGATGCGGTGGCGTGTGCGGCTGCGCATCTCCGCCGCGCGCAGTTCCCAGAGCCGGGAACCATCACGTCCATCCAAGCCGTAGACGAAGCCGTTATCCGCCGCCGCGATGGCGTCGGCGATTCCGTCGCCGGTGATGTCCAGCAACACGGGCGGCGACGGGAATGGGTCGGATACTTGGTAACGCCACCGGGGTTTCCCGTCGTTCAATGCGAGGCAATGCAGACTGTTGGCGCCATCGCCGATAAACACCGACTTGCCGTCAGACGCTGCCTGCCCGGTAACGTTAGGCACCGCCCCCTGCCAGCGCTGTTTACCGTCGGCGAGTGCGAAGCAGTAGAAGCCGGTATCGCCGTCACCAACCAAAAGATTGTCGCGAATGATCGTCGGCCAACCAATGGGCGTGTCAGGCTGGCCCGGTAACTTCGCGCTCCATACTTCGGCACCGGTGGCGAGTTTACGCACGACTAGCCGGCGGGTGTGCGCATCTGCATCAGCGACGAGTTCACCATTGGCCGCCACACCGGAATACGGAGACGGTTGCGGCGATGTCTCGACCTCCCAGAGCGGGACGTGTTGATCGGGTCGCAGACAGGCGATTTGTCCGCCGCTAGTCTTGGTGAGCACCCGGCCGTCGGCGACGCTGAAAGCGGCGTCGTAATACGTCGCGGCGCGCGTGAACCATTGTTTGCGGCCGCCGTTCCAAGCGAGACAGTAGAGTCTGCGACCCGCGCCGACCACCACATCCGGCACGCCATCGCGATCGACGTCGTCCAGGGCATAGCCTCGCCCCACCCCGGCATCGAGTGTGAGGCGGCCGATGGCTTTGCCGGTCTTGCCGGAGAGGCAAAGCAACTGATCGAGTCCGTTGTTGAAAATCAAATCGAGTACGCCGTCGCCGTCCACGTCGGCGAAATACGGCGTCACGACAACGTAATCGGTTTCCCAGAGGACACTCGTGCCCCGGTAGCAGGTCGTGCCGCGTTCGCTGGTTACGATCTTCTCGCGCTGACCATCACCATCCAGATCCATCCAGAGCGGGTAGCCGGCCGATGTGCCGGTGACCTTGTGGGCGCTCAGCGAAACAGCCGTCCGCGTCCGCGCGTCACCGGCCTCCAACGGCGTCGGCAGCAAGGCGGACAACTCACCGTCCTGGGCCAAGTCCTCGATGCGCGGTGGAAAGGCGAGCGGCCGACCGACGTCCACTTTCCAGAGCGGCTTCCCTGTCGCCGCCGCGAGGCAGTGCAACGTCCCACCGAGGTTGCCCACCAAGACTGCGGGCTCGTTGCCGTCGCGAATCAACGCAACGCAACTTTGGATTCGTCCACCGGTGGCGAACTGCCAGAGGCTGGCGCCGGTTTTACCGGACACGGCGTAGAGATTGCCGTCGTCGGAACCGACGATGGCGTCCGGCACCTTGTCGCCATCCACGTCGACCAACAAGGCCGGGCCGACGATCGCGCCCTTCGTGGCAAACGTCCACAGCGCATGACCATCTCGGCCATCCAAGGCGTAAAGCGTGTGGTCGGTCGAGCCCACCACCACATCCGGCAGTCCATCGCCATTCAAGTCCGCCTTCGCGAGCGGCGCCTGCACGGCGTTACCGGTGCGGAAGACCCAGACCGCGATGCCGTTGCGGCCGGAGAAGCAGTAAATCTTTCCATCATCATCGCCGACGACAACGTCATTGGCCCGGTCGCCATCGAAATCCGCCACGACCGGCACGGAGAGAACCGTGCCACTCGTCGGCGTCGCCCACAACGTGATCGACGGCAGCGTGAATTCCAACTGGCGCGTCGTACCGGCGCGGACTTCGACGGTGGCGTCCTGCGCGAGGTAGTTCTCCTTGTGGACGAGGAGGGTGTACTCGTCCGTGGGAAGGACTTGAGTGATGCGGGGTCCTTGGAACGTGGCCTTGAATCCCTTTTCGCTCACGATGGTGACACCAGCATCCGGCGGGTCAGTCTTGATCTCCACCGTGCCGGTGCGTCGTTGCAACGCGACCGCGAGTGAGCGCTGCTCACCGGGGCGCGTGTTGAAAGTGAACTCCTGCGGATCGAACTCCGGTTCCTTTTCCACGCGCAGCTTGTGTTGCTGGCCGCCGCGCAGCGACTTGCCGTCCGCCAACTCCGCCGCCGTCAGTGCAACGCCATCGAGCAACGCCGTCGCGTCGGCAGTCGTGATGTTCAAGCGCAGAATGCTGGGTCGGGCGTTGAGGGCGAGCACGATGCCGTTGATGGTCAGGAACAGCACGACGGCGTAGATCAGGATCACCTTGATGTGCCGGCGCATCTTGCGGGCGGTGCGTACCAATGGCCCGACCGGCTTGGCTTCGATGGGCTCGCCGACGAGAAAACGGCTGATGTCCTGCGTCAGTTCGAGCGCGGACTGGTAGCGGCGCTCCGGTGCCTTCTCCATCGCCTTGCCGCAAATCGTTTCCGCGTCGCGGTGGACGCGCCGGTTGACCTTGTGGACCGGCACCGGGTCGGCCTGCAAAATTTTCTGAAGAATCTCGAGGACGTTGTCACCCGTGAATGCCGGTCGGCCCGTCAGCATTTCGTAAAGCGAGACGCCGAGCGAGAAGACGTCCGACCGGGCATCGGCTTGAGCGGTGTGACCGCTCGCCTGCTCGGGCGACATGTAGCGCGGCGTGCCCATGACTTGGCCGGTCACGGTGAGATGCATCTGGTCGCTCGCCAATTCCTTCGCCAAGCCGAAGTCCGTCATGCGGACATGACCTTGATTGTCGATGAGGATGTTACCGGGTTTGACGTCGCGATGGATGACGCCCTGTTCGTGGGCGTACTGCAAACCCTCGGCCACCTGCTTCACAATCTCGAGCGCTTCGCGCGCGTTCATCGAGGCGCGCGCGACGATGTCCGCCAGCGATTCGCCCTCGACGAAATCCATCGTGAAGTAATGCTGTCCGTCCACCACACCGAAATCGTGGATCGGGACGATGTTGGGATGCTGCAGCTTCGCAGCCGCCCGGGCTTCGTGCATGAAGCGCTGGACTTGCTCGGGTGATGCCGCCACGCCGCTCTGCAGGACTTTCAAGGCGACAATCCGGTTGAGCCCCTTTTGGCGAGCCTTGTAGACGATGCCCACCCCACCGCGCGCGATCTCCTGGAGGATTTCGTAGTTGCCGAACTCCGCCAGGACGCCGGGCTTGGAAGACGGCGCCACGCCCGCACCGGCATCCGACAACACGGTGTTTTGGACATTTGGCTTGGGGTCAGCCACGATGGGGCGACTATATCGCGGCAGCTTGCACCCGCCAACTTTTCTCTTGCGACTCACCGCAGCGGGGCGCACACTGACAGCGATTTCGGGGGGAAAAAGCCATGCCTTACCTCGTGCGAAAGAAGATCGACGGCACGGTGATTAGCCGGACGGAAATTCAGGAGACTCCGGTCGTGTTTGGCCGGGGTGTGGATGCCGATGTCCGGATTTCCGACGATCGAATGTCACGCCAACATTTTGCCGTCCATCCCCGGGACGGCGCCATCCACATCCAGGATCTCAAGTCCACCAATGGCACATGGGTCAATGGCGAGCGCATCCACGAGAGCACCTTGAAGCCGAACGACCGCGTCCGCGCCGGCCAGACTGTGTTTGTTTACGAACTGGCGGAATCGAAGGGGCTGGCGACGATCATGGGTGAGTTGAGCGAGGATCAGAAGGATTTCCGTTCCCAGCTTGGCGAGATTGCCGAGGAAGCTGATCAGGCGAAACGTCCCGGCTTGCAACCCAGCTAACGCACGCGTTTCGCGTCGCCCCACAAGTGTTCGAGGCTGAACCGCGCCCGGACCTCGGGGTGAAACAGGTGCACCATCACGTCCCCGTAATCGAGGACAATCCACCGACTGGACGGGTCACCGGCCTGTTTGTTGGCCGGCATGCCTTGATCTTTCAACCCCAACGACACCGCGGCCGCCAATGCTTTCAGATGCGGCTCCGAGGTACCGGAACAAATCACGAAGAAATCTGCGACGCTGGAAACTTCGCGCAGATCGAGCACGACGACGTCTTCGGCTTTCTTATCAAGGACCAACTCGCGGCATTGTTTCGCGAGAAGAAGGGCAGGTTTTTTTGCTTTGGATTTCACAGATAAAGTTTTCGCGCGTGAATGTATCGGAACACGGCGTCGGGCACAAGATATCGTATCGATTCGCCGCGCCGAACTCGCTGCCGGATTTCCCGCGACGCGATCTCGCACAGATGCCCGGTGACCACTTTGCACCTTCTCGCCAAGGGTCCGGTGACCCTGAACCCTGGTCGGGCCAGAACAATGAACCGGCACAACCGCACCAGCCGGTCGGCTTCCTTCCACCGATGCAATTCCTGCACGCTGTCGGAACCGATGATGAAGAAGAACTCCGCCCGCGGCTGCCGGCGCTGGAGCTCCACCACGGTGTCGATCGAGTACGATTTCCCGCCGCGCCGCAGCTCGACGTCATCCGCCGTGAACCGGGGATTACCGGCCAAGGCGAGCTGGAGCATGTGCCAGCGTTGCCGGGGCGACGCCAAGTCGGGCGCCGCTTTATGTGGTGGCTTTGCGGAGGGGATGAATATGACCTGGTCGAGACCGGCTTGTTCCAGGGCATCTTGGGCGATGAGCAGGTGGCCAACGTGAACCGGGTTGAATGTCCCGCCGAGAATGCCAATCCGTTGTCCTGCCATCAACGGCATGCTAGTGAACGGAATTGGTTTTGACACGCTCAAAAAGAACGCGCTACGGTGCGCCCATGAAATCTTTCAGCTTGGCGATGTTGGTGACCGGACTGGCCATCTGCGGCTGCGGCAAACGCGAGGAACCGGTCGCCCCACCCCCACCACCGGCCCCGAGCCCGGTACGGGAATCACGGACAATCCTGCCCCCCAGTTCCACAACGCGGCCCGAGCCGGTCAAACCAGCCACCCGGCCCGCGACACCGTTGCCACCCGACATCTTGGAGAAATATCGGAAGGCGGCGAATGACAACGACGAGCGAGCCCGGTTGATTGATGAAGTGGCGATGAACTCCCTTGATGGGGGCGACGCCGCCCAGACCGTGAAAGTTTACGGCGGAATGCTCCAAGCAGAGCAAACCCCCGAGTTGAAGGTGAGCATCCTCGACGAGTTGGGCATGCTGGAATTCCCGGCCGCCCTCTCGCCGATTATGAGCGTGTTGTCGTCCAACCCGCCCGACGAAGTCCGGGATGCCGCAACCTCAGCGGCGGAATCAGTCTTGAGCGCGCTCAGCTTCCAACAAGACAAAGGCGCCGTCGATCAAGTGATTCAGTTGCTGGATGCGAAGTATCCGAGCCAGTTGCGTGAGTCCGCGATCAACGCCCTTGAGGACCTCGCGGACAAGCGGGCGGTCACAGCGTTGCAACGATTACTCAATGATCCCGACGAAGCGGTCCGTACCGCTGCCCAAAGCGCGATCGATTCGCTGCAGGAGAAATAAAAAGGGGAGGGCTTGCGCCCTCCCCTGAAGAAACCCGGTAAAATTACGGCAGTTCGTCGACGAGGAACGTCTTCGCCCGGGTGCTGCTGGCCCGACCTAGTGTGAACACGCGGTTCACGCCGTTGGAGCCGGCGATGGGGTCGTTGAGCACACCTTGCATCGTCGCACGGACGCCGGTGATGACACCGGTAATGACGATGGAGGAATCCTGACGGTTCGTCAGGATCTTGTTGCGATCCCAATAGAAGGTGCCTTGAATGCTCAAATCACCGAAGTGATCGGACACGCCGTCGTTGTTCCAGTCGGAATCCGTCGGATCACCATTCTCCAAGTCCGACGCGAAGGTAATGGTGTTCGTCCGCGCGCTGATGACTTTGGACATGACGTAGCTCGCATAGACGATGGACTGCGTGCCTCCGGCGAGCGGCTGGCGATCCACGCGATTGCTCAACGCGGCATCCCATTCTTCGATCTCGATGGTGTTCTGGCTCAAGTCCACCGCCATCACGAGTTGATTGCTCACGCTCGATGTGAAGTTGGACGTGACCAACCGTGACCGGGTCGCGTAGAACCCATTGCTGTTTGCCGCGATCTCGGAACCGCTAATCGAGATTGGCACTCGCTGCTTTACCGCTTCCACGCGCAACGCCGCCAAGCAGACCATGTACACCATCAGAACAACCGCTACTTTCTTCATCGAATCTCCCTTTTAGTTTACGTTCGCACCCTAGTGGGTGGGAATCTAAGCTCGACTCCTAATCCGCGCAACCGATATTTCGGGCTAATAAACAAAGGCCCCCAACGCCACCAAAATCGCACCGACGGCCAACCCGGCACCGCACACGGTGCGGCAGCGACGGTCGTCGGCCATGAACCACGTCAACACGTCACGAAATTGATTCGGCGCCGCCGCCATCCAGATCGCCGCCACCACCCAGATGTAAGCGACTACCGTCACCACCAAGCGCCACGGCGACTCGTGCTGGTCTGCCGCCCGGACTGCGACGTTCGCGACTAGTAACATCAGGGCAGCAAGCGCCCGAACCGACAAGAACTGGTTCCCAAAGAAAATGATCAACACATACGCCACCGGGATTCCAAACGTCGCCACCGGCCGCGCCCATGCCCACTCGTCCACTGCCGCCCCGAACAGCCGGTAGCCCGACCAGATTGCCACAATCGCCATCAAGATTCGCCCGGCCCAGACCGAGCGCGGAAATTTCACCGCCGCCTCGCGAAACTTTGCGGGCGCAATGACGCCCGGCAGACGCGTGGCCATCAGGAAAGTTCCCAAGACCATCGCCACCACCGGCAATGGATTCGTCTCCCAAAACGTCGCGGCTGCGATCATAGCTTGATTACCGGCTCCCCGTATAAAGTTGTGGTTGTGCTGCCGGTAATCTTCACCGTCAGCAACTCGCCCTTCTGGCGCTCACTGCCGTCAAACACGACGATGTCATTCCGCCGCGTCCGCCCCAACATCCGCTTACCGCCTTTTGCGCTGCGGCCTTCCACCAAAATCTCTACCGTCTTGCCCACCATCGCGGCGTGCTTTCGGTCGAGTCCGGCATTCAGCAATTCCAATAGCACCTGATTCCGCCGCTCTTTCTCGTCCGTCGGCACATCATCCGGTAACTCCGCTGCCGGCGTGTCGCGGCGCGGTGAATACTTGAAGATATAGGCTTGATCAAACTCCACCACCCGCATTAGCTCCTCCGTCGCCGCAAAATCCTCAGCCGTCTCACCGGGGTAACCCACGATGATATCCGTCGTGATCGCGATCCCCGGCCGCGCCGCGCGCAACTTCTCCACAATCTTCAGGAACCAATCCCGGGAATACCCCCGCCCCATCGCTTTCAATATCCGGTCGGACCCGCTCTGCACCGGTAAATGCGCGTGCTCGCACAACTTCGGCAAATCCCGGTACGCTTGCACCAAGTCGTCCCCGAACCCTTTCGGATGCGGCGATGTGAACCGGATTCGCTCCAAACCCGGCACGTCGTTGACCGCCTCCAGCAACTGCACAAAGGCCGACTTACCGGCCTTCTTCGGAATCGTCTTCCGCCCGTAACTCGTCACGATCTGGCCGAGCAACGTGACCTCTTTCACGCCGCTCGCCACCAACCGCTCGACCTCCGCCTCAATCTCCCCAATCGACCGGCTCCGCTCCGCGCCACGGGTGTACGGCACGATGCAGAACGAGCAAAACATCTCGCAACCCTGCATGATACTCACGAACCCGGTCACCTGCCGGTCGCCGTTGGTTCCGATGACGTGGTCGCGGATGGTGGACTCGCTCCCGGCTTCCTCCGCCACATCCACAATGGCTTTCAACTCCGCATCATACTGGTCCGCCGCCGCTGCTCGGTCGGCAAAAATCTTGTCGAGATAGTCCGGGACGTGATGAAAGCGTTGAGTCCCCACGACCAAGTCCACCACCGGCTGCTGCTGGGTCAGCGTTGCCCCCCGGCTCTGCGCCATGCAGCCGAGATAACCCAAGACCACTTCCGGCCGCTTCTTCTTCATCTGCCCGAGCAGATTCATCTTCCCAATGGCTTTCTGCTCCGCCAAATCGCGCACGCTGCACGTGTTCAGCAAGATCACGTCTGCGTCCCGCTCCGTCCGCGCCAGCCGGTAGCCGCGTTGAATGAGCAGCGACGCGACCGCCTCGCTGTCGCGCTCGTTCATCTGGCAGCCGTAGGTTTTGATGTAGACCCTCTTCAAAGCCGGCGGAGCATAGCCAAGCACTCCCGGTGAAGCAAGCTACGCCTCGCCGCCGGGCGCGTTGGTGAGGCCCACGGGTTTTGCTATAGTGTGCCGCATGAGATTTGCAGCGGCGTTATCCACCAAACGCGAATGGCATCAGGCCGTGGAGGATTTGTTCGAACAAATCCACCCGGTGCTCGGCCCCGCCAAGAACGATCTGGCGCTGTTCTTCGTTCATCCGCAATTCATCGGCGACATCGAGGAAATCGTCGCCACCGTTCGCGGCCGGTCGGGCGCGAGGTGTTTTGTGGGTTGCACGGGTGCCGGCATCATCGGGTGCGACCGCGAGATTGAAGACACCCCGGCACTGGCGCTGATGGTGGGCCAGTTACCGGGCGCAGAAATCACACCACTGCGGATGACGCAGGAGGAGGTCGAGGAGTCGACTGGCCCCGGGTATTGGCACTTCCAACTGGAAGTCTCCGCGGAAGACAAACCGCAACTGATCTTGTTGGCCGACCCGTTTAGCATCCACTCCATCCAGCTCGTCCGCGAAATCGGCGACGCCTATCCCGGTTGCCCAGTGGTGGGCGGCTTGGCCAGCGGCGGACGCCAACCCGGTGACTCGCGGCTGTTTCTCGACGACCAGATTTTCAGCGACGGGGCCATCGGCGTGGCGTTGACGGGAGCGGTCGAGTTGGTGCCACTGGTTTCACAAGGCTGCAAGCCGATCGGCGAACCGCTGGTCATCACACGCGCCGACAAGAACATCATCTACGAAATCGGAGGACAATCACCGATAAAAGTCTTGCACTCGTTGCTGCCAACATTACCGGAGCCTGACCAGCAACTGGCGCGGACTGCCTTGTTCATCGGTCGCGTAATCAACGAGTACCAGGAAGAATACGGCCGGGGTGATTTTCTGATCCGGAACCTCGTCGGCCAAGACCCCGGCACCGGCGCGCTAGCGGTCGGCGACTTGATGCGGACCGGCCAGACGGTGCAGTTCCAAGTGCGCGACGGCGCGACGGCGGACGCGGACCTCCGGGCGTTGCTACTGCGCCATCAGCAGAACCAACCGGTCAAAGGCAGCTTGCTGTTCAGTTGCCTGGGACGAGGCGAAGGCATGTACGGCAGCCCTCACCACGACGTCCGGACGCTGCAGGAGCTACTCGGCCCTGTGCCAACGGCGGGTTTCTTCTGCAACGGCGAAATCGGGCCGGTCGGCAATCGCCCTTACGTCCACGGGTTCACGAGCGTCATCGCGCTCTTCGTGGAACCGCGACCTCAGCGCGGGGAATAGGTCCGGGCGGCCAAGCCCCGGGTCAGGAATTCGCGCGCTTCGCTCTCCAACAGGACGGGCGACGGGACGCGTGGCGCGCGCGGCGGCAACACCGTGTCGACCGGCAAGCCATACTCACGCAGCGCTTCCCAGTAGCTGGCCGGGTCGTCGGGATCCTCCACCTCAAGCTTGAGCGCGCGCGCAGCGACGACGCAGAGGTCATCCACAACGGCGCATCGCTCCGCGTTCCAACCGGCGCGCGGGGCGATGTTGCGCTCGCGCAAAACCGCCGTGCAATCACCATCCACGGCGAGGTTCATGACTTGGGCCAACAGACACGCGAGGTCGCCCTGACGCAGGCAATCCTGCTCCTTGCGGACGGCGGACCTCGTCGAACGGGGCCGCGCCGGAAGATCCGTTGCCGGTAGTCGCGTTATCCCCACCGTCTTCTTCACGGGTCGCGGTGGCAATGCGGCAACACAGTTCGTGGCGGCTTGGAAAAGTTTTTCGCCGCGCGAGCAGGCGGATTGGATTTTCTCCAACTCGGTTTGGACGGCATCGGTGTCCCCCTCTTCAAGACTGGCCTGCAACCAACCTTTCGACGTCTGCGTGACCTCGAGCAAACCTCCGATGCTGAGCAACTGGTTATGGATGCAGTCCGCCCGGGTGACGTCGTTGCTATCCCGGGCGGTCTGCTCGGCAGCCGTGAGGATTTCGGAAATTTCCGTGAGCCGGTCGAGGCATTTGGCCGCCTGTTCCTGCGGCTGGGCCGGTCGGGCCGCCCACGCGCTGCCGGCCAGAAATAGAATTAGGATCACCCACCGCATGACCGCGAAGTCTAGCGGGCACCGGGCAAAGCGCAAGCGGGAGATGGGTTTGTCGTTGAAATGACACCCGGTAAACCTATACTGCCGCACCAATGAAGTGGTGGTGCTGGATTTTGACGAGCTGGTTGGCGGCAAGCTCCTTTGCAGGCGCGGCGGAATCGCTGCCGTTTCGCGTCGGCGAAAAGCTGGGCTACCGGATTTTCTGGGGGCCGATCCTGGTCGGCGAGGCGTCCTTGGAAGTCCGCGGCATCGAGCCGGTCGACGGGCATGATTGCTATCATCTCATCGCCAACGCGCAGACGGTCGGCTTGGGTCGACTGATGTACAAACTCGACAGCGCCACGGAAAGCTGGCTGGACGTGGCCGGCTTGTTCAGCCGCCGGTTCCAGCAGGACCGCCGCGAGGGACGGAGCCACAAGCAGTCTGTCACTGAGTTTGATTACACACGCAACGAGGCTGTGACGCGCAACCTCATCACGGGCAAGCAGCAACGCCAAGCGATCGACAAACCGGTTCAGGACATTGTCTCCTCGCTCTACTACATGCGCACCCAGCCGTTGGCGCTCGACCGGGCTTCCACCTTCACGCTCAACGCCAGCGACAAGAATTGGACTGTGACCTGCCGGCCTGACCGCCGACAATCGATCGAAGTGCGCCCCATCGGCGAGGTGCAGGCGTTGCGGATCGAACCCGCCCCCACCCTCAAGTTCGTCGCGTCGAACAAAGGCCGGATGTGGCTTTGGGTTAGCGACGACAAGCGCAAGCTCCCGCTCGTCGTCAATTCCACGATGGTCATCGGGACCGCCAAGCTCGTCCTCTACCGGGTCGAACCCGGTACTCCGACCAAGACAGCCCAACTACCGGTGGCGTCGGTCATCGCCGCCGCGCCCTGACAACTTTTCACTCGATGAAGAAGCCTCGATTGCAGCAGCTCATCACCGGCATGTGCCGGCAAAACATCCTCGTTGTCGGCGATGTGATGCTCGACCATTTCATCTGGGGCCGCGTGTCGCGGATTTCGCCGGAAGCACCGGTGCCGGTCGTCGAGGTCACCAAGGAAGACTTCTACCCCGGCGGCGCGGCCAACGTCGCCCGCAACATCCGCGCCCTCGGCAGCCAGTGCCAACTCATGGGTCTGCGAGGCGACGATCGGTCTGGTGAGGAACTTTGCACCGTGTTGGCCGAACGCGGCATTGATATCCGCGGATTGTTGGTGGACCCGGCGCGCCCCACAACGGTGAAGACGCGCATCGTCGCGCACCAACAGCAAATCGTGCGCTTCGACAAGGAGCGCACCGAGCGAATTACGCCTGCGCTGACCGACCGGCTTCTGCGGCATTTCGCCGAGGTTCTCCCGACGGTGTCCGGTGTGGTGTTCGAGGACTACGCGAAAGGCACGCTCAATCAAGAGGTGCTGGACGCGATGCAGCGGCTCGCCCGCCGAGCCGGCAAGATCACGGCGGCGGACCCGAATGCCCGGCAGTTGCTACATTACCGGGGACTGACCGCCATCACGCCCAACCGCGGTGAAGCGTTTGCGGCAGCCGGTGTTCCGCCAGTGCCGGCAGGCCCGGACGTCTTGAAGGACGAGGCGCTCCTCCAAGTCGGCGGGCTCTTGTTGAAGAAATGGCAACCGGCCAATCTACTCATCACGCTCGGCGAAGACGGCATGTGTTTGTTCCGACACGGTCACACGCCGCACCACATTCCGACGGTGGCCCGCGAGGTGTTCGATGTTTCGGGAGCCGGTGACACGGCGATTGCCACGCTTGTTTTGGCGCTGGCGGCAGGTGCCGACCCGGTCGAGGCGGCGGAGATTTCGAACCACGCGGCCGGTGTCGTCGTCGGCAAGATCGGCACAGCCACGTGCTCAGCCGACGAACTGGCGCAAAGTTTCGCCCGCAACAATCGCCGGTAACTGCTCAGGTGAACGCCACAGAGCTACCGCTATCCCGCCGCAAATTTTCGAGCTGCGGCTTGAGCACAGCGTTGTAGCAGTCCGGGCAGACGCCGTGGCTGAACTGCACGTTGGTGTGGGCGCCGATGTAGTTTTCCACCTGCTCCCAGTAATTGTGGTCCGCGCGAATTTTTTTGCAGTAGCAGCAAATCGGCAGCAAACCCTGCAGCACCTTGACGCTCGCGATCGCCTCTTGCAGTTCCTGCACGCGCGTGGCGAGTTCGGTCTGGAGTTGGATGATGCGTTCGCCCACGTGCAACCGGGCCTGTAGCTCGCCGCGGTCGAAAGGCTTGGTCAGGTAATCATCCGCACCGGCCTCGAGCGCCGTGACCACGTCCTCCTTGCGGCCCTTCGCGGTGAGCAAGATCAAGTACGGGCTGGGCGACCGGTTGAGGGACCGGATGCGGCGACAAACTTCCACGCCGTCGATCTCCGGCATCATCCAGTCCAAGACGAACAGCAACGGCGCATCCGGCGTCTGCGCAGCCGCCCATGCCTCCGCGCCGTTCCGGGTCACGGTCACCTGGTAATTCCATTTCGCCAGCGTCGTCTCCAGCACCTTGCAGGAAACCGCGTCGTCCTCGGCAATCAAGATTCGTTTATCCATGGCTTGTTCCTTGTCACGCATTCGCGACCGTGTTCGTCATCTCATCGAGCTTGGCCTTGAGACGGCCGAGGCAACCCTCCAGCTCCGTCAGCCGCTCGGCGGCACCGGTCAGTTGATTCGATTCGCCCATGCCTTCCAGTTCCTTGAGCAGGGTTAAAGCGCGGCTCTTCCCAAAAATCCCCACCGAGCTCTTCATCTTGTGGGCGACTTGCTGGATCTCACCGGCATCGGCCTGATCAATGGCTGACCGGAGGCGAGCCAGCATGTCCGGCACTTCGCGGCAAAACAACTCCGCCACTTCGCGGAACAAGCCCCGGTCGCCGTCCATCTGTTCGAGCGCATCGGTAAAATCAAAACCATCGTCAACCGTGGGCGTCGAGCCGTTGATGTCCTCGGAGATCACCGGCGCAGCTTCAATCAACTCAATCAGCCGCTTCGCATCGAGCGGCTTGGAAATATACGCGTCCATGCCGGCCGCCAAGCACCGTTCCCGGTCGCCGGTCATCGCATGGGCTGTCATCGCGATGATGTACTGGTGTTTACCGGTCTTCTTCTCCCATTCACGAATGATGCCGGTCGCCTCAAAGCCGTCCACGCGCGGCATTTGCACGTCCATCAACACCACGTCAAAACTTTCCCGTTCCAGCGCACACAGTGCGTCCTTCCCGGTGCCCACGACCGTGAGGCCGTGACCGCGCTTTTCAAGAATCCGCACAGCAAGGCGCTGGTTGACGGCATTGTCCTCCGCCAGGAGCAATTTCAAACGCCGTGTCGGCGCGGCCATGCCGGGCTCCGTCTCGTCCGCCACGGGCCGAAATTCCCGACGCGCTCCGACGGCGGCAACAATCAGTCCCAGCAATTCCGAGCGGCGGACCGGTTTCGAGAGATAACCGGCCATTCCCATCTTCCGGGCGTGCGTCGCCACGCCAGTGCCACATGCGGAGGACAACATGATCAACGCCGCGGCATTCAATTGCGGAT
Organism: Verrucomicrobiota bacterium; assembly: GCA_900299315.1. GTDB lineage: Bacteria > Verrucomicrobiota > Verrucomicrobiia > Palsa-1439 > Palsa-1439 > OMJI01. The sequence goes on from OMJI01000141.1 coordinate 26,276, forward strand.
CGCCCTGAATCTCGGCCGCCACGGTGAAGCCGTCCATGTCCGGCATCATGTAATCGAGCAGCACCACCGGGTACGGTTGCCCGTCGCTGGCGGCCTGGCGCAACTGCGTCAGCGCCTCGAGACCGCTCCCGACGACGGTCGGTTTCATCCGCCAACTGGTCAGAATCTCCGCCAAGATTCGCCGGTTCGTGGCGTTGTCGTCCACCACCAAGACGGGCAAATCGCGGACATCCACGGTCTCGTGTGCCACCTCTACCGGCGCCGTTTCGACGGTCACGCCCAGCGCCACCGTGAAATGGAAGGTGCTCCCCTTGCCGGGTTCGCTTTCCACCCACAGCCGGCCGCCCATCATCTGCACGAGCTGGAGGGAAATCGACAACCCCAGCCCGGTACCCCCGAATTTCCGTGTCGTGGAGCCATCCGCCTGCGTGAACGCCTCGAAAATCATTTGCTGCTTCTCGGCCGGGATGCCGATGCCGGTATCGCTGACCGCGCAGTGCAGCACTGCTTGGTTGGGCGTGCGCGACTCGACTTTCACGGTGACGACGATCTCCCCTTTGTGCGTGAACTTGATCGCGTTGCCGACAAGGTTCACGATGACCTGCCGCAAGCGGACCGGGTCGCCAATCAGCCGATCCGGCACATCCGGCAGGACATGGCCGGCCAATTCCAGGCCCTTCTGATGGGCCCGGAACGCGAGCGTGAGCAGGCAGCGTTCGAGATCATCCCGCAACTCGAACTCGACGGGATCCAGCTCCAACTTGCCGGCCTCGATCTTCGAGAAGTCCAAAATGTCGTTGAGCAAAGCCAGCAAAGTGTCGGCGGAATCCTTCACGGTCTGCAAATATTCCCGCTGCTCGTCGGTGAGTTGGGTGTCGAGCGCGAGTTCGGTCATCCCGATGATCCCGTTCATCGGCGTGCGAATTTCGTGGGACATGTTGGCGAGAAATTCACTCTTCGCCTTTGTGGCCTGTTCCGCCTTGGACTTGGAATCACGGAGCTCCGTGTCCTGTTGCTGGATTTGATCGAGCATTTGATTAAACTCACTCGCAAGCAAACCAACCTCGTCCTCGGTTGTCTGCAAAGCCCGCACCGTGAAGTCCCGGGTCGATGAAACATGCCGCGCCGTCTCCACCAATTCCAACACCGGCCGTGCAATGACTCGTTGCAGCCAAGACGACAGCACGAAAGCCACGAGTCCCGCGGCGAGCATGATGATGCCGACCAACCGGCCATAGTCCTGCAGCCGTTGATAGAACAGCTTGAGATCGGACTGCATATAAAGTGTGGCGACCTGTTTGCCGTGTACCACGACCGGCTGTGTCACTGTGAAGCAGTCGCCCTCAAACTCCTCCAGCTCATTACCGGAAACCGCGGGAATCTCCGTGAACGCGCTCACATCATCCCGTAGGTACTTCAGATGGAGTGATGAGTCCCGGCCAAAGACACCCGCCACCATCACCGAGCGCTCTGCCGTCAGCCAGGCGTAAATCTCCCGGGCTTCCTGGGGCGATTCAAGGCTCTGACCGATTGCGAGCTTGCCGGCGATGTGGTCAGCCAAAGTGGAAGCGTCCCGCGTCAGTTCTCGCTTGAAACTGTGAACCTCGTACAGAGTAAATCCCAAACAGACCAGAAATGCCGCGACAAGACTGATGAACATGCTGCTGGCTGTCAGCTTCCAGCGGATAGATTTAAGCTTGAGCAATCGCATGGGTTATCAACCCATTTCAAGCAGATGAAATGCCACGACATACCCACTTAACGGTAATGGAGAATTAAGCCAATC
>OMJI01000142.1 GCA_900299315.1 Verrucomicrobiota bacterium
TCTTCTTCGTTGTGGAGAGTGGCGCGGCTGACGGTGCTGCCTTGGACGAAGACGGGCTCCAACTCGGCAACCGGGGTGAGGACGCCGGTCCGGCCGACTTGGACGGTGATGTCCTTCAGTTTGGTCTCGGCGGGTTTGATCCAGTGGGCGGGCTTGTAGACGATCGCGTAGCCGGGGGCGCGGGCTTTGGCCGGGATCTGTGCTTGCTGGGCGAAGGAGTTGACCTTCACGACGATGCCGTCGAGTTCGTAGGGGACTCGAGTGCGGAGGTCACCTGCATCCACGTCTTGTTCGTAGCGGCGGAGAACGTCGTCCATCGTCCGGCAGAGCCAGTGGGGCGGCGTGGCGAGGCCGAGCTTCTTCAACGCGGCGAACATCTCAACCTGCGACGGGAAGTCGCCGCCGACCGCGCCGTAGAATACCGCGCTGATGGGACGCTGGGCGACTTTGCGCGGGTCGAGTTGCTTGAGCGAGCCGGCGGTGGCGTTGCGCGGGTTGGGGAACGGCTTCTCCTGCGTGGCGTTGAACTTTTCAAACTCAACGACCGGCATGTAGGCCTCCCCGCGCACTTCGAGGTTGACCGGCGCGGCGAGGCGGAGCGGGATAGCTTTGATGGTTTTGACGTTGGCGGTGATGTCGTCGCCGGTGGCGCCGTCGCCGCGCGTGGCGGCTTGGACGAGCAGCCCGTTCTCGTACCGGACACTGATGGAGACGCCGTCCACTTTGGGTTCGAGGACGTATTCGATTTTCTCGCCCGGTAATTGTTTCTGGATGTCGGCATCGAATTTCTTGAGGCCATCGAGCTCGTCGGTCTTCTCCAGCGACAGCATCGGGACTGCGTGCCGGACGTTTTGAAACTCTTTTAGCGGTGCGCCGCCGACGCGTTGGGTGGGGGAGTCGGGCGTGACGAGGTCCGGGAACTCGGCTTCGAGTTGCTGGAGTTGCCGGTAGAGTTGGTCGTACTCGTAATCCGAAATCTCAGGCCGCGCCTCGACGTAGTAGAGGTGGTCGTGGCGACGAATTTCGTCACGCAGGCTGGCGATTTGTTTTTTCGCTTCGGCGGGTTTCATAGGCGAGGAAAGCGGCGGCAGCGGCGGTGGCGCCGAGCGTGTCGGCTACCCAGTCGGCAGGGTCGCAGGTCCGGTGGGGCACGAAGCGTTGGTGAAACTCGTCGCTCGCCCCGTAAGCGGACGCCAGCAGAATCGACAGGGCGAAGGTGTGCCAGAGCGTCAGCCCGTGGCCACGTCGCAACGCCCGGGCGACAAGCCACGCCAGCGCACAATAGAGCGTCCAGTGCGCCGCCTTGTCCTTGAGCGGGAAGTCAGGCCCCGGTTGGGGTGGGTGGGACATGGACGACAAGCCGAAGATGAAGCCTGCCCAGAGAAGAGCCGGCAGCCACGCTTTGAAAGGATGAGTTTGCACGCGGCCGGCAATTTAATGTTTTGAGTTGCGGGTGACCAGTATTTATAGTGCGGCTCATGAAGAGCCAAGAGTGGGTGGTGGGGGCATTCCTGGTGTGTGCCATCGTGGAGCGGCTTTACGAGCGGCGGTTCAGCAACCAGGCGGTTCGCGGCGCGGTGAAGATGAGTTGGTCGTACGCCGCGTTTCATGTTCTGCACGCCTTGATTTACGTTTTGAGCGGCTGGGAGTTTTTCTACTGGCGCCGGGATGGCGACTTTAGCTGGGCCATTGCCGGGGTGGGGCTGGCGCTGTTTGCGGTGTCGTTGATCATGCGGCTCATGGCGATTCGAACTTTGGGGAAGATGTGGAGTTTGAATCTGGAAATCCGGGAGGGCCATCAATTGGTGACTGCCGGCATTTACCAATGGATGCGTCATCCGGCGTATTCCGCAATCATGGCGGAGGTAATCGCCATCCCGCTGGTGGCAAATGCGTACATCACGCTCTTGATCCCGTTGCTCTTGTATGTGCCGCTGCTGTTGACTCGCTGGCGCCGGGAGGAGCGGGAGATGATCACGAAGTTCGGCAGGCAGTATGAGGAGTATCGCCGGCAGGTCTGGGCCTTCCTCCCGGTGAATCGGTTGGTGTTGGATAAACGATGACACGCGTCCTTTTTTTCTTGGTCCTGCTTAACGGCGTGGTTGGCCTCGCTGCGGGTGCCGCGGTCTGGTGGCGCAACCGCCAGTCGATACTCGGGCCGCTTTTTGCGTCCACGTTGACCTTGATGGCGGCATGGACGATTGGCTTCGCTTTTTATTATTACCCGCTGACTCATGAGCAAGCGCTGTTCGCCTCCTACTTGACGCTCTCATTTTCAGTACTGACGCATGCGTCGTGGTTCCACACGCTGTGCGCGTTGGCGGAGAAGCACAAGCGGATGCGCTGGTGGATCGCAGTTTCCTATGCCTGTGCGGCATTGTTTCTCGTCCTCCTTTGGAGTGGTAGCTTGATCACTGGGCTTCGTGAGTGCCCGTTCATGGAGCACTACGTCCATTACAACCGGAAGTTGTACCCGTGGTTGATGGGGTACTTGTTGAGCTGGCAGTTCTTGGGGGTGGGACTGGTCTGGCAGACAGCACGTGGGCTGGTGGGGTACCGCCGCTCGCAACTCGTGTACTTCCTTGTGGCTTGGTCGGTGATTTTTCTCACGACCACATCGATCATCACGCCTTTGGAATACAATGTTAACATTCCCCCGTTCGGCTTTTTCATCCTGCCGGTCAACCTGATGTTCCTCGCCTACGTCATGGCGCGGGCCCGGCTGGCAGACTTCAACATCGTCATCGCCCGGCTGCTGCTGCACTCCGTCACGCTCGTGGTGGTGGTGGCCATCAGCCTCTTGTTCATCGGCGCGATGACGTTGGTGGCTCCGGGATTCATGAACCAGCAGCAGATCCTCTTCACGATCATGCTCGTGACCGGAGTGGGGCTCGGACTTGCTTTCTTCCTACCGCGCTGGTTGCCGCGGGCTGAGCGCATGATGCAGGAGCGCTTCATCGGCAAGCGGCTGGGATACCAAGATGCACTGGCCGGGGTCGTACAACAACTGAGTGGCCTCTCCAACATCGATGAGGTGCTTAGCGTCACCGTCAACACCGTTCATGAGCAGATGCAAGTGGCCCGAGCGGTCATGTTATTGAGAGACCCGATTTCAGGCGCGTTTCAACTTCGTGCTCAAAGCGGAATGACCCCGGAAGAATCTGAGATTGCGCCGGACCTCAGCGAGGAAGCTGCCATCGTGCGGTGGCTCGAACGCACTCGCGACGCACTGGTACGCGATGAGTTGCCGCGGCGGGAGCCGGAGCCAGTTGCCCAAGAGCTCTATCGAGAACTGGACCAGTTTAAGGTGACAGTCTGCGTTCCGATGATCCTCGACGACAAAGTCACCGGCATCGTTGCTCTTGGCGCCAAAGCGAACAACGACATGTTCTTCGTCAGCGACCTACGGCTCTTACAGACGCTCGCCACCGAGGTCGCGCTCGCCATCAAATACCGGAAGATGGAGGAGGAAATTTTCCGTAAGAACAAGCTCATCGAGCTTGGCACGCTTGCCGCCGGTGTGGCGCACGAGATCCGCAACCCGCTCGCTTCCATCCGCACCTTCGCGCAACTGATGCCGGAGCGCATGGATGACCCCGAGTTCAAAAATGAGTTCAGCAAGCTCGTGCTCAAGGACGTCGATCGGATCACCAAAGTCATCGAGAGCATGTTGGCGTTTGCGCGGCCGGCACAGGTCACCGCGGCGCCGCATGCGGTGATAGACCTCGTGGAGGAGGCCATCCTGCTGACCGCGTCCCGCGTCAAAGCCAAGCGGATCGAGTTGACCCGGCAGTTCCATGAAGCGCCGGTGATCAAGGCTAACAAACAGCAGATTTTGCAGGTGCTCATCAACCTCATCAACAACGCGTCCGACGCTCTTCCGGAGCAGGGCAAGATCCGGGTCGCGACCGGTATCCGTTGGCTCGATCCCATCGCAGCCGGTGATCAGCGCGTCCGGGCGGGAGTGATTGAAGTAATCGACAACGGACCCGGTATCCCCGCGAATATCCGGACGCGGCTATTCGATCCCTTCTTCACGACCAAGAAGGAAGGCACCGGCCTCGGTCTCTCCATCTCGCAGAAGATCGTCCGCGACCACGGTGGTATCATCACGGTGACCAGCGTCGAAGGGAAGGGCACCACGTTCCAGGTCAGTATTCCCCTCGCCGACAGCGCCCCGGTTGCCCCTGCGCCAGCCGCGAAGCCACCGGCCCGCGAGCCGGTACTGCCGGTCGCCTGACCGGTGCACAAAATTGTCGAAGAAACTCTTTACTCGCTTGGGCAATTTTGTATAGTCGCCCCCGAAGACTATCAGGGTGCTGATCAGTCCAAGGAGCTGAGCCAGCAAACCCGGTTTTCAACCTGACAGCGGATTGGAGCCGATGAACAACAGGCGGATTGTAGTCACGGGCTTGGGGTTGGTCACGCCGGTGGGGATTGGCGTCGACGACTTCTGGAAGAATCTCATCAGCGGCGTCTCCGGGGTGGATCGTTCACCGGCCCTGATGAAATCCGATTGTCGCTGCAAGGTGGCCGGGGAGGTGAAAGATTTTCACCCCGAGCAATGGCTCGCCCGCAAGGACTGCAAACGGACGGATCGCTTCACCCAGATTGGAATCGTCGCGGCCTTGCTGGCGGCGCAGGACGCCCGGCTCCAACTCGAAAAAGAAAATAGCGAGCGGATGGGCATCTCGATGGGCACCGCCTATGCCGGCTGGCTCTTCGCCACGCAGGAATATGGCGTCTACGTCGAACGCGGCGCGGAA
>OMJI01000143.1 GCA_900299315.1 Verrucomicrobiota bacterium
AATGCCAATCATCTTGTCCGCCCCGGTTTTCTCCACGGTCGCCGCAAACTGCGTTTCGAGAAAGACGAGGCATAACGCGTCCTCCAAAATCCGACCTTCCTCGTCGCGCGGGAAATTGCGTTTGCGGATGAGATGCTGCACCCGGTCGATCGTGGCGTCATCGTAGCCGACCGCGGCGAGAATCGCACCGGCTTTTTCGGCGTGGAATTGTTTCAGGTCCTCCCGCCATTGCAGATAGCCGACGCGACCCGGCGCGTAGCTCTCCCGCGGTGATTCCCACCGGCAAATGTGCTGTGCGCGCGCCGCCAGCCGGAGCGGTTCCGAGGCGTTGGGAGACAGCCGTTCCACCCACGCGCTGAGGCGCTGCGAGTACGGCAACTCCTGCCCTTGCGGGTCGGCGGCGTTGGCCGCATCGATGCGGGAAATCGCCTCTTGAAAGCGGGATTGATTCATGCGAGAAGCGTAGGCGTTTCGGGAGGAGAAAACAATTCATGAGTGATTTGAAAACGGTGGCCAAGATTTCCGACCTCAAACCCGGTGAGTGCAAGACTGTCGTCGCCGGCGACCGCGAACTCGCGCTCGCCAACGTGGGCGGCAAGTTCCACGCCTGCGACAACACCTGCCCCCACCAGGGCGGCCCGCTCGGCGAGGGCATTCTCGACGGACAGAATATCGTTTGCCCGTGGCACGGCTGGCGATTCAACGTCACCACCGGCAAGTCACCCAACATCCCGGTCAGCGTCGACGCGTTTGAATGCGTCGTCGAGGGCGACGATGTGAAGGTCAAGGTCTGATGGCGCTCAAGTCCTCATGGGAACTGGCCCTTGAACGCGCCGGCAGCGCGGGGCCAAAGCTCACCGCCGGGCAGAAAGCCCGGCTCGCGGAGCTCGACAAGATTTACACCGCCAAGATTGCCGAGCTCGAAATCACCGAGAAACCCAAGATCGCCGCCGCAGCCGGTGACGCTGAGAAGGCAGAAAAGCTCTCCGACCACTTCCGCCGCGCCGTCCAAAAACTCCGCGACGAACTGGAGCGAAAGAAAGAAGAAGTCCGGCAGGGCAAACCTTGATCTGCCATTCTGAGCGAAGCGAAAGCGGAGTCCGACGAGACGCCGTTCTCAACAAATCTTTCGCGGTTACCGCCCTCAACGACAAAGACCCTGCGCTTCGCTCAGCCGGAACGGTGCAATTGAACCTGATGTGGGTAGGGGCGAGCCGCCGGCTCGCCCGAGCCGGAGGGGGGATACGGACGAGCCGGCGGCTCGTCCCTACCACACACCTTCTGGTCTGCCAATCCTGGAGGGACGCGCTCCGTCGCGTCCGTGGGGGAATCGGCCACGATGGAGCGTGGCCCTCCAACCGACTGCATCGTTCCAGCTCAGGGTGACAGCATGATTCTAAAATCATCTGTCTGCGCGCTTGTTAGCGGTGGCCTTGATAGCTGCGCGTTGCTCGCCCACCTGGCGAAGAGCTACCGGCAAGTCTATCCCCTCTTCATCCGGCAAGGCTACATCTGGGAAGCCGCGGAACTGCGCGCGCTGCGCCGCTTCCTCCGGAAAGCTGGCATCCCGCACCAGCCGGTAACTGTTTTGGACGCGCCCATCGCAACCATCTGGAAAACTCACTGGGCCGTTACCGGCCGCCGCGTCCCCGGCTCCCGCACCCGCGATGAAGCCGTCTACCTGCCGGGCCGCAACTTGACCTTGCTCTCCTTGGCCGCGAGCCTTTGTGAGCGGCATAAGATACCGGCGATTGCTCTCGGCTCATTGGGCCATAACCCTTTCCCTGATGCGTCGCCGCAATTCTTCCGCGACTTCAGCAAGCTCAGCGGAATCAAAGTCATCGCTCCCTTCCGCGAATTGAGCAAAACCCAAGTCGTGCAGCGCTACCGGCACCTCCCGCTCCACCTTAGCCTGTCCTGCCTCCGTCCCCGCGGCGACCGGCCTTGCGGACATTGCAACAAATGCGCCGAGCGCATTGGCGCCTTTCGCGCCGCCGATCGATAGAAAGACACCCGTGCTTCACGCCGCAACCAAATGGCACAAGAGGGGCAATAGTTCTCGGGGCAGCGTCTCCACCAAACCTCGACAACCGGCACCACGCCGCGCCAACTCACAGTCCCGAACTGCGCTTGCGCATACTCCCCTCCACCGGAGGGGACAGAGGGGTGGGTTTCGGATTACTGCGCCGTCCGCTCGGCTGAAATTCCAGACGCTCCTGCTAGTGCAATGAGACCACCATGCGAACAGAGGCTACGGGGTGCTGGATACATCTTGAACATACTTACCCAGTCGTTTCGCGTAACGTCTTACGCCCTTCTCAAGCAAGTCCGCATCTGTCAGCACGCCGCCTGAGAAAAATGCTTCCGCATCGAAACCGCGGGTATCCTTACTCACCTCACAGACGACTTGGCCAGTTGCTTGGTCGATGAATTGAGTCCGCCACTCCATCCGCGGCATTCCGATGCCTCCGCCCACCCAGTACCGCAGGTCTTGGCTGCCCTGTCGGATATCCTCAAGCGTGCATTCCAACCGCAACACTTTAATCTTCGGATCGCGCGGCAAAGTGGTTCCACTTACACGCCACCGCAGCCCCGACTTGCTCATCGCACCCACCAGATGAGTTTTCAAGATCAACGCTGCATTGTCGACGGGGCCGGCCTTGGGGTCGTGCCGACCCACCAGCGACTTCACATCTGCCACGTAGAGGTAATCATAATCCCGAAACGTCACACCGGGTAAACGCCACACCTTGCTAAGGCGGCCAGAGGCGTCAGCCGGGATTCCGGAGGCGGATGGGTGTTGCGTCGGCATTGCACACCCGCAGACCGCCGCTAACAGTGTGACACAGACAGCTCTCACTCCGATGATCTCCATGTTGCGATTAACTGATGACAG
>OMJI01000144.1 GCA_900299315.1 Verrucomicrobiota bacterium
CCACAGGCGGTGGTAGCCGAACCCGCCGTTCGTCATCTCCTCGATGGCCTTGTCCTTCGTCCAACCTTCCACCACGATCCGGTAGAGGGCGACCATCGTGCCGGTGCGGTCAGACCCGTGCTGACAATGCACGAAGACCGGTGTGGCGTTCGGGTCGGTGACGATCTTCAGAAATCGCACTACTTCCTTGTCCTCGGGGTGCCACGCCTTCACCCACAAGTGTTCGCCTTTGAGCTTGGTCCCGACCAGCTCCGGGCGGTCGGAATTGAATGAGCGGAGGTTCACCACTGTCTTCACGCCCAGCCGCTCCAGCTGTTTCATCCCCGCCGCTGTCGGCTGCGCGCCCCGGTAGAGCGTCTCGCTAACCTTGTGAAAGTTTGGCAGGTCCGGTGATTCCGCAAACGCCGAGACTGCGACCAGCAATGCGAGGAGCAGTTTCATCTCAACCGCCGTTTCAGGTCATCGCTCAGGTTACCGGTGCACACTTCCTCGACGGGGCCGGTCATGACCAGGTCGAGTTGCTTGTTCAACTCGATAGTCAGCTCGCCGCCTTCCATCAGGATCGTGACCTTCTCATCCACCAATCCCTTCGCGTAGCTGGCCACCGCGACGGCGCACGAGCTGGACCCGCTCGCCAGCGTGTGCCCGGCGCCGCGCTCCCAGATCAACGCGCGCACCGCGTGGCGGGAGACGACTTGGGCAAACTGGACGTTCGTGCGGTTCGGAAACGCCGGGTGGTTCTCGATGAGCGGCCCGAGCTTGAACAAATCCACCGCCTTCAAGTCCGGTACGATCGTGACGCAGTGCGGATTGCCGACGGAGAGCGACGTGACATGCAGCTTCTGACCGGCCACTTCGAGCGTCGTCAGTTTCGGGTCAATCACCGCCCGGCCCATGTCCACCCGCACCGCAACGCACCGGCTGCCGTCGAGGATCAGCTTCGCCCGCACGATGCCGCCCAGCGTGTGGATGCTGAACTCCGTCTTCTTTGTGTAACCGTGGTCGTAGAGGAACTTCGCGAAGATCCGCAACCCGTTACCGGACTTCTCCGCCTCGGAGCCGTCCGGGTTCAGGATCCGCAGCGCGAAATCCGCCGCGGGATTGTCCACCTTCAACAAAATGCCATCGGAACCCACCCCCAAGTTCCGGTGGCAAATCAACCGGATGCGCTCCGGCGTCAACTCCGCCGGCAACCGCGCCGCATCCATCACCAGATAATCGTTTCCGAGTCCGTGCGACAGCACAAAATCCGTCTGAATCATGACGCGGTTTGTAGCCGCGAAACTTTTTCGCGGCAATCTTGAAAGTTGCAGGCTGAAAGTCCACTCTCCCCACCATGCCGGAAGGGATTGCGAGTTATCTGACGCCGCAGGAGTTGCAGCGACTGGGGCGGCTCGTGTTGCAATCCCGGTACGTCGTCGAGGGTTCGCTGGCGGGGCGGCATCGCAGCCCGCTCAAGGGCGCGTCGAGCGAGTTCGCGGAACACCGCGCGTACATTGCCGGGGATGACCCGAAACACATCGACTGGAAAGTGCTCGGGCGCACCGACCGGTATTACGTCCGCCGTTACGAGGATGAGACGAACCTGCGCGTCTATCTCATCGTCGACCGCAGCGCCTCGATGGGCTACACGTCGCACACGCGGACGAAATACGATTTCGCCTGCCATCTCGCCGCGGCCATTGGGTACGTGGTGGTGAAGGCGAAGGACTCGGTGGGCCTCTGTCTTTACTCCGAGGGGATCGACGGGATGATGGGCGCGCGCAATTCGTTCGCCCATCTCAACAACGCGCTGAAGTTCCTCCACCACCAGAAGCCTGCCGCCAAGACCAGCACCGCCAAGACGCTCCACAGCATCGCCGACGACATCCGCCGGCGGGCGTTGATCGTGTTGTTCTCCGACCTGCTGGATGAACAGGAGGAGGTCATCAAGGCGCTCGCGCATTTCCGCAAGCAACATCACGACGTAATCATCCTCCAGACGCTCGACCCGGCCGAGATCGAGTTCCCGTTCAAGCAAGGCACCGAGTTTATCGACCTCGAAACCGACGAGCGCATCCTGACCGACCCGCGTGCGCTGGCAACGGATTACCGGCGCGCGTTCGGGGAGTTTCTCGACCGCTACCGGCAAGCGTGCAACGAGCTGAACATCGACCACCGCGTCGTCGACACCAGCAAGCCGCTCGACTTGTTTGTCCGGGAATACTTGGAGCAGCGAAAAAAGTTCACCGCATGACCGCCGCCCCACTTACTCGTGCTCGTGCTCTTGCTCCTGCTCCTGCTCTCCGACGAAGTAAACAGACGAGCACGAGCACGAGCACGAGCAGGAGTAGGAGTGGGAGCAGGAGATTGAAGTAGCCATGTGGTCCTTCATCAACCCGGCATTTCTTTTCGCGCTCGGCGCGGCGGCGATTCCGTTGCTGCTCCATCTGCTCCAGAAGAAGCGGAAGATCCAGATGCCGTTCAGTACCGTGCGCTTTCTCAAGCTGGCGCAGCGCCGCTCCGCGAGCCGGGTGCGTCTCGAAAACATCCTGCTCTGGCTCCTGCGCACCGCGATACTTGTCTTGCTGGCGCTGGCGTTTGCGATGCCGGTGCTGCGCACGTCATCGTTCGGCAGTTTCCTCGGCGAAGCGCAGCGCGACGTGGCGATCGTCTGGGACGTCTCGTACAGCATGACCTACGAATCCGGGCGCACGCGCGTGTGGGACGATGCCCGTTCCGCCGCGACCGGGATCATCAACTCCCTCCGCAAAGGCGACCGGGTCTGCATCTTCCTTGCGGGCGACGACGTCACACCACTGCTCGCCCAGCCGACGAGCGACCTCGATCTCGCCCGCACGCTCGTCAAGGCGCAGGAACCCCGGCTCACTTCCTCCCGGCTCAAGCCCGCCATCACCGCTGCCCTGGCCGCATTGAAGGAAGCCGGGACGCGCGAACACGAACTCTTCGTCATCACCGATGGCCAGGCGTTGCCGTGGACGGAAGTCACCGGTGCGGAACTGCCGCCGACGTTCGTCGCATTGCTCGGCTCAACGTCCCCGCAGAACGTCGCGCCCCTTACCATCAACGTCCTTCCGGCCTTGCTCCTCACCAACACCACTGCCCAACTCACCGCCAACCTCGGTCAGACCGGCGCCGCGCGCGACACCACCGTCACGCTCTACATCGACGACAAGGAGATCGCCCGCCGCAGCGCCACGACCGCCGTCCAATTCGCCCTCCCGCTCCTGCCGCCCGGCCTGCACCGCGCCCGGCTCGAAACGCCGTCCGACCCGCTCGCCCTCGACAACACATTCTACTTCCTCCTCCGCGTCCGCGAACGTCTCCCCGTCCTCCTCGTCGCCTCGGAAGCCGACGGCTTTTTCCTCACGCGCGCCCTCAACCCGACCGGCTCGCTCTTCGACGTGAAACGCATCGAGCCGGACGCCCTCGCCGCCGAATCACTCACCGACTACTCCTGTCTGCTCCTCGCCAACGCCCTGCCGCTACCGGGCCAGGCGTTGCTCAACGTCGAAAAATTCGTCCAAGGCGGCGGCACGCTCGTCATCTTCCCCGGCGACCGCGCCACGGCAGCGGACTACGCGAGCTGGAGTTGCCTGCCGGCCAAGCCCATCGGCGCGGACGACATCGCAGAGCCGGTCCGCCAACCCATCCGGCTCCGCCAACCGCGCGACCCGCTCTTCGCCGATCTGAAGTTGCCCCCCGGCAGCGTCCCCGCCATCACCGCGCGCCGGCAGCTCACGTTGGACGGCTCGGCTCCCGCCGCGCCGCAAACCCAACCGCTCCTCACCCTCGCCGACACCGCGCCGTTGTTGCTGGCCCGGGAGTTCGGCAAAGGCCGGGTGCTGCTGTTCACCGTCGCGGCTGACCGGCGCTGGAGCGATTTGCCGCTTTCGCCAATCTTCCTGCCGATCGTTCATCAGATCGTCCAAGTCAGCGCCGG
>OMJI01000145.1 GCA_900299315.1 Verrucomicrobiota bacterium
CATCGGGTTTTACGGCAAGTTGCGCGCGTGGATGGGGACGGAGAATTTGTCGTACGCGTTCTACGATTACCCGGCGATGATCCACGAGATGGTGGAGCATTGGGCGGAGCTGTGCGCCCGGCAATTGGAGCGATTGCCGGCGGGTTTGCCGATCGATGTGATCGGCTGGTGGGAGGACATGGCTGGCAAGAACGGGCCACTCGTCAGCCCGGAGGTCTTTCGCGAATTTCTCCAACCCGGCTACCGTCGCGTGATGAGCGTGGCGAAGCGGCACGGCTGCCGGCTGGGTTGGGTGGACAGCGACGGCAATCCGCGCGCGATCATCCCGAATTGGATGGAAGAAGGTGTGAACATCATGTTCCCGGTCGAGATTGAGGCCGGGGCTGACGCGTTCGAGTGGCGGCGGACGTTTGGGAAGGAGCTTCGGTTGCGCGGTGGCATCGCGAAACAGCCGCTTGTGGAAGGCGGCCAGGCGATTGACCGGGAACTGGAGCGGATCCGGCCGCTGTTCGAGGAAGGCGGTTACATCCCGCACCTCGACCATCTCGTCCCGCCCGACATTCCGTACAAGCATTACTGCGAGTACCTCGAAAAGAAACGGAAGCTGATCGGCAAGTGAACGAACTGCTCTGGAAACCGGATTGGTCGCTGGCCCGGCAGGCCTTCTTGGACTGGTGGGAACACCGGGGCTTGGCGCTCTACATCACCGCGCCGCGGGCGGAGCCGGTGGAAAAACTTCCCGAGCCACGCAAACCGCGCGACGTCGAGGAGCAATGGACGAACGTCGAGTTGTGGGGCCAGTCAGCGATTTACAACATGTCGCGGACGTTCTGGGGCGGCGTGGCGACGCCCACTTTCTGGTCGTGCATCGGCGGACCCGGTAGCCTCGGTCTCTTTCTCGGCGCGATTGGACATCCGGCGGCGGACACGCTTTGGTACGAGCCGGTCATCAGCGACCCGGAAAATTATCCACCGCTGAAACTCGACCGAAACAATATCTGGTGGCACCGGCACATGGATTTGCTCCGGTACGGCGCGCGCGAAAGTCGCGGGCGCTTCCTCGTGGGTCTACCGGACCTGATCGAGAACATCGACACGCTTGCGCAAGTCCGGGAAGGCCAGTTCTTGTTGCTGGATTTGATGGAGCGCCCGGATTGGGTGAAGGCGAAGATCGCCGAGATCAACCGGGCCTTCTTCGAAGCCTACGACGAGATGCTGGCGGTGACGCGCGATCCATGGGGTGGCAGTGCGTTCGCGGCGTTCTCGATCTGGGGACCCGGCAAGGTGGCGAAGGTGCAGTGCGACTTCTCCTGCATGATCAGCGCGGAGATGTTCCGGGAATTTGTCGTGCCGCAACTGCGCGAGCAATGCCGGTGGCTCGATTACTCGTTGCACCATCTCGATGGCACCCAAGCGATGCATCAACTGGAGCCGTTACTGGAGATCGAGGAACTCGACGCGATTGAATGGACGCCGCAGGCCGGGATTGAAGGTGGCGGTCATCCGCGTTGGTACGACATGTACCGGCGCATCAAAGCCGCCGGCAAGAGCGTGCAGGCGATCGGCGTAAAGCTGGAGGAAATTGAACCGCTCATCGATGCGGTCGGCCCCGAAGGTCTGTACATCATGTGTTCGGCGGACGATGAGCAGAAGGCACGCGAGGTCTTGCGGCGCGTCGGGTGGAAAGGCGAGGCGCGATGACACCACGTGAAAGAATTCTGACTGCGGCGCGGCGCGGGAAGCCCGACCGGGTGCCGCTGGACATCTGGTACACCGGCGAGGTGCGCGACAAGTTACTGAAGCATTTCGGCGTGGCGACCGATGTGGAGATCTGGCGTCGGCTGCATCTCGATAAAATTGTCGGCGTTGGTCCCAAATACATCGGTCCGCCGGCGCGTGACTTGCCGGGCGGGTTGAAGTTGATGCCGCCGTGGTGGACGACCCAGAAGGAGATTCATTACGGCACCGGCTCGTACTGGGAAACGGTGGATTGGCCGTTGAAGAACGCGACGACCATCGCGGAACTGGAGCAGTTTCAATGGCCGAGCGCGGACTGGTACGACTTCTCGGAGATCGAGACGCAGTGCGACGCGTGGCCGGACAACGCAATTGAAGGTTGCTACGTCGCGCCGTTTTACTGGCACAACCATATCCGCGGGTTGGAGCAGAGCTGCATGGACCTGATCGCGGAGCCGGAGCTGACCGAGTATGCGCTGGGTCGCATCACGCAGTTCTGTTGGGAGTATGCGACGCGGTGCTTCGAGGCCGGCAAGGGCAAGATCCACCTCACGCAGGTCACCGACGATTACGGTTCGCAACACGGACTGATGATCAGCGAGGAGGCGTATCTCCGGTGGTTCAAGCCGATCCAGAAGAAGTTCATCGACCTCGCGCACTCAGCCGGGACGCTTGTGATGCACCACGATGACGGTGCGATCCGGCCGCTCATTCCGCATTTCGTCGAGCTTGGCGTGGACATCCTGAACCCCATCCAGCACGTCTGTCCGGGGATGGAGATGGCCGGCTTGAAACGCGATTACGGGGCGAAGCTCTGTTTCCACGGCGGCGTGGACAATCAGGATGTGTTGCCGCATGGCAGCGTCGCCGACGTGCAACGCGAGGTTCGCGATTGCCTCCGCACTCTCGGTGCCGGGGGAGGCTACATCCTCGCCCCGTGTCACAACATCCAGCCGGTATCCCCGGTGGAAAATATAGTCGCCATGTACGAGACCGCTTATGCAGAAGGCAAATACTGACCGACTCGCGAACTTCGACATCCCCGCCCACAACGCGGAAGTGAAACGGTGTTGGGAGGCGTACAACGTCGGCCAGCCGTACCGCACGCCGATCATCTGTGGGTTGGCGACGCGCTTCTTCATCTACAACCCGGAGGTGAACACGGCCGGGCTTTCGTTCCGCAAGTACTCGGAAAGCCCCGACAAGATGTTCGAGTTCCAACTCCACTGGCAACGCTGGGCGCGGTTCAATGTGTTGCAGGATGCCGAGCTGGGGCTGCCGGAGAAGTGGGGCGTGTATCCCGATTTCCAGAATTACTACGAGGCGGCGTGGTTTGGCTGCCCGGTGTTGTATCTCGACAACCAAGTGCCCGACACCACCCCGGCCTTCGCGGACGCGCCCGAGCGAATCATGGAGCGCGGGTTGCCGGAACCGCTCGGCGGGTTGATGGGGAAGGGCGTGGAATGGTACGAGCGGATGAAAGCCCGCGCGGCCAAGGAAACGTATCTGGGTCGACCGATCGAAGTTATCGTGCCCTGTTTGGGAACCGACGGGCCACTTACCGTCGCGTGCAACTTATTTGGGCCGGACGTCGCCTGCGAATTGATGGCCGGCGAGCCGGAGCGGTTTCACCGGCTGATGGAGTTCATCACGGAGGCCACCATCCGTCGGCTTGTGGCGCTGCGCAAAATCGCAGGCTGGCCGGTACCGCAAGACGGGTTCTTCTTCGCTGACGACAGTGTGGCGATGATCTCGACCTCGATGTTTCGTGAACACGTGCTGCCGTATCACCAGAAGTTGTGCGCAGCGCTGGCGACCGACAAGCCGCGGGGGATCCATCTGTGTGGCGATTCGACCCGGCATTTCAAGATGCTGCGGGACGAGTTGAACATTCAGATCTTCGATACCGGCTATCCGGTGGACTTCGGCGCGTTGCGGCGGGAACTCGGTCCGACGATTCGCATCAACGGCGGGCCGCCAATCGAGTTTTTGCGGACGGCCACGCCCGCGCAAGTGCGCGCGCGGGTCCGAGAGATCATGCAGTCCGGTATTCTCGAAGGCGGCTTGTTCACATTGCGTGAAGGCAACAACATGGCACCCGGTACGCCCGCGGAGAACATGCGGGCGTTGTACGATGCCGGGCGTGAATTTGGGAGGTTGGCATGAGCTATCAAATCGGACTCGACACCATCAATCTGAAACCCTCGCCGCGGTTGGGGCATGCGGAGTATTGCTCCAACAACGCGCTGATCAAGAAGGTGACCGGCGAGAACGCGCATTGGATTACGCCGAAGTTCTGCGATGCGTGGGAGATTGATTTCAACTGGTCCGTCAACGACGGCCCGGTGCCGTGGGGCAAGCGCGGGCGCGTCACCGACATGGGGCACGCGGATTTCCTGGAGGGCGGCATCGATCGGCGCCAGCCGGCGAATTGCCCGTTCACCGACCCGGAGGAGGTGCTCGCGTTTGATGCCGTGAAGGAGTACGGCCTGCCGGATTTCGCGGAGTTGGTGGAGTACTACGAGCAAGCCTATCAGGATGGCCAGAAAGCGTACCCGCAAACGGTGGTTACCGGCGGCTACTACAAGACGATCATCTCGGGGGCGATTGAGAGTTTCGGGTGGGACATGCTGTTGCTCGGCGCGGCGGAGCTCGACCGGTTCGAGAACGTGCTCGATTCGTTTTACCGGCTCACGCTGCATCACATGAAAGCGTGGGCGGCGACCAGTGCCCCGGTCATCATCCAGCACGATGACTTCGTCTGGAGCGAAGGGCCGTTCATCAATCCCGAGTTCTACCGGCGCGTCATCATCCCGCGGTACAAGGAACTCTGGAAGCCGCTCCACGCCGCCGGCAAGCGCGTCTTGTTTTGTTCCGACGCGAACTGGTCGTGTTTCGTGGATGACATCGCCAACGCCGGGGCGGACGGCTTCATCTTTGAACCGATGATGGCGCTCGATCCGGTCGTGAAGAACTACGGCAAGACCAAATGCATCATCGGCAGCAAAGTGGATACGCGGACGCTGACGTTCGGCACGAAGGACCAGATCCGGGCGGAGATTGACGCGACGCTGAAGCTGGCGTTCGACTGCCCGGGTTTCATGTTTGCCGTCGGCAACCACATCCCGAGCAACGTGCCGGTGGAGAACGCGGAGTTTTATTTCGAATACCTCAAAGCCAACTGGAAACGATGAACTCACTCATTCAGAAACTGATCGCCACGGGTCCAGTCATCACCGACGGCGCGTGGGGCACGCAACTGCAGGCGCGCGGGCTGGAAGTCGGCCAGTGCCCGGACGTCTGGAATCTCACGCATCCCGACCGGGTGGAAGAGGTCGCGCGTGCTTATGTGAAGGCTGGCAGTAAAATCATCCTCAGCAACACGTTTGGCGCGAATCGCATTCGGCTCGCCGATACCGGCCACGCGGCCGACGTTGTGGAGATTAACCGGCAAGGCGCGGCAATTTCCAAGCGCGCGGCCGGTGGGCAGGCGCTGGTGTTCGCGTCGCTCGGGCCGACCGGCAAGATGCTCGTGGCCGGTGAGGTTGAGGCGGATGCGGTGGCGGGAGCGTTTGCCGAGCAGGCGCAGGCGTTGAAGGAGGGCGGCGCGGACGCGATTGTCATCGAGACGATGGCGGAACTCGAGGAAGCTCAGCTCGCCGTGCGCGCGGCGAAGGCGACCGGGTTGCCGGTGGTGGCGTGCATGGTGTTCGATACCGGTGGGCGGACGATGATGGGGACGACGCCGGAGCAAGCGGCAGAGGAATTGGCCGCGGCCGGGGCGGATGTGATTGGTTCCAACTGCGGCAATGGGATTGAGGAGTTCGTCCCGATTTGCCGGCAGCTCCACGCCGCGACGAAGTTGCCGATCTGGATCAAGGCGAACGCGGGCCTGCCGGAAATGGTGGACGGTAAGGTCCAGTACCGGACTTCACCCGCCCAGTTCGCGAGTTACGTCCCGGCGCTGGTGGAAGCGGGCGCCAACTTCATCGGCGGCTGCTGCGGAACGACACCGGCGCACATTGCACAACTGCGCAAATGATGACGAGTAAAGAGCGGATGCTGGTGGCATTGCGGCGCGGGAAGCCTGACCGGATGCCGGTGACGATTCACCAGTGGCAGGCGTATCACCTGCAGAAATTCATGGGTGGCGTGGATCAGCTCGCGGCGTTTCAGACGGTGGGGCTGGATGCTTCGTACTTGGCTTGGCCATGGAAGCGTGAGTATTCGCCGAACTGGCGCTATCGCTCAGCTCCAGCCGGTGTGCAGGGAAACGAGACGCTGACGCGGCATTGGATCACGACGCCGGATGGCGAGCTGACGTGGCTTTCGGGTGCCAACGAGTACACGACCTACAACGTCGAGCACATCATCAAGACGGAGCGCGACGCGGAGGTTTTCCTGAAGCATTGGCCGCAGTTGCGGCTCGACCGGCGGCAGCTTGCGGCGGAGTACGACCGGGTGGGCGATGCGGGGATCGTGCGCGGGTTTGTGGATTGTTTTGCGCAGCCGGGGACGTGGCAGGAGTTTTGCGAGATGGTCGGGACGCAGGAGGCGATTTACTGGGCGGCGGACAATCCGGGGTTCGTCCACTGGTTCCTCGAACAGATGACGCAGCGCAAGCTCGCGTATATCGAACGCGAGATGCCGGGTGCGAAGTACGATTTGATCGAGCACGGCGGCGGCGCGGCGAGTTCGACGGTGATCAGCCCGGCGATGTTCGATGAGTTTTGCGTCCCTTACGACAAACGGATCATCTTTGCGTTGCACGCGGTGGGCTTGCCGGTGGTGTATCACACGTGCGGCGGCATGATGATGATCCTCGACCACATTCCGCTTAATGGCTGCGACGCGAGCGAGACGCTCAGTCCGCCCGGGGTTGGTGGTGACATCCAGGCGGAGGATCGCGTGAAAGTCCGGGAGGTCCTCGGCAGCAAGGTCGCGATGATTGGCGGGTTGGATCAGGGAAGGATTCTCACCGAGGGCACGCCGGCGGAAATCCGGGCGGAGACGCTGGCGTTGTTTGAGACGTTCGGCAAGAACGGCGGTTACATCTGTTCCGCCAGTGATCATTTCTTTCACACGCCGGTGGAGAACTTGAAGGCGTTTGCCCAAGCCGGTCGGGAGTGCCAATACTGACATGAACTTGACCCCACGAGAAAATTTTCAGCGGATGATGTTGCGGCAGTCGCCGCAGTGGTTACCCTTGGATATCTGGTGGACGGGGCCGGTGATCGACCTCGTGGAACAGAAACTCGGGACGCGCAATGTAGTCGAGGCGTTCCATCTCGATGTGGAGTCCGTCAGTGTGGCGTATCCCGACGATGCGGCGCAGTGGCGCGCGGCGTACGAGCGGATCGGTTTTGTGCTGCCGGCAGACGCGGAGATTGGCACGCTCGGCATTACCAACCGGGTTCCCGCCAAAGAGACGATGGGCGCGGCAGTTCATCTGCGCGAGATGATTCATCCGTTGTCAGTCATCACTTCCGTCGATCAACTCCGGACGTTGCCGTGGGCGGACATGACGGATCCCGCCCGGTACGCCCATCTGGCCGGTGAAGTGCAGCGGATCCACGCGGCCGGTCGGGTGGCGGCGTCGTGGATGGCTTGCACATTGTTCGAGTGGGCGTGGTATCTGCGTGGGATGGATCATTTGTTTGGCGACTTGATCGAGGGTAACGACATCGGCGCGTGGTTGCTCGATTGGTTTACGGAACGATCCATTCGCGGAGCGCAGGCGTATTGCGCCGCGGACGTGGATGTCATCTTGCTCGGCGACGATGTGGGAACGCAGCGCGGGATGATGATGTCGGTCGAGTTCTGGCGCGAGCATCTCAAACCCCGGTTGAAGCGAGTGGTGCATGCAATCCGGGCGGCGGAGAAGCGGCGAGTGTGGGTGTTCTACCATTCCGACGGGGACATCCGGGCGATCATCGGCGACTTGGTGGAGATCGGGGTCGACATTCTGAATCCGCTCCAGCCGGAATGCATGCCGGTGGACGAAGTGATTGGCGCGCACAAACACCACATCGGTTTCTGGGGCGGTATCGGGACGCAGACGACCATGCCGTTCGGCACGACGGACGACGTGCGGGCGGCTGTCCGGCAGTTGGCGGATTGGGCGCGCCGTGACGCCGCTGTCGTGGTGGCGCCGACGCATGTGTTGGAACCCGACGTTCCGTGGGAGAACATTCAAGCGCTTGTGAAAGAGACAATGGAGACAAGGTTATGATGGAACTGACTCTGAAGCCGGACTTCGCCAAGACGGTCGCGCGCTTTGAGGCGTGGTGGCAGGGTGAATTGTTGGATCGACCGCCAGTTTCGCTCTGGGTCAAGTCCAGCAAGCCCTACCGGGGGCCCACGTCCACGCATGCGAATCATCGAGAACGGTGGCTGGATGCGGAGTTCGTTGTCGATTCGGCCATCGCTGCGCTTGAGGCGACGGAATGGGTCGGGGACAGCTTTCCCATCGTCTGGCCGAATGTCGGCCCGGAAATCACGGCAACTTTGTTTGGCGTGGAGCTGGAGTTCGGCCCGCACACAAGTTGGTCGAAGCCGGTGGTGCACGAGGTGGAGGATTGGGAGAAGATTCTTGCGAGTCCACCGGACTTCACGAACATCTACTGGCAGACCGTCGAAAAGATCACCGACCTCGCCATCGAGCGCTGCGCGGGCCGTTACATCGTCGGGATCACCGACTTGCACGGGAACTACGACATCCTGGCCGGGTTGCGTGACCCGCAGATGTTGTGCATGGACGTGCTGGATTGCCCGGACATCCTGGCCAAGGTCGGCCGGCATGTCTCGCGGGGATACGTGGCTGCCTTCGAACGCAGTTACGCCAAGGTGGCGGCGGCCGGGTTTGGCTCCACGACGTGGACGCCGATGTACCATCGTGGCCCGGGATATGTGCCGAGCTCGGATTTCTGGTGCATGGTATCGCCGGAAGTGGGGCGGGCCTTGATCTGGCCGGACATCCAATTCGAGATGGCGCCGCTGCAACGGAGTGTTTTTCACCTCGACGGTCCGCAGGCGTTGAAGCACCTCGACCTCCTGCTGAATTGCCCGCAACTCAACGCACTGCAATGGGTCTACGGCGACGGTCACGGCCGGGCCAGCGACTGGCTGGACATCTACCGCAAGGCGC
>OMJI01000146.1 GCA_900299315.1 Verrucomicrobiota bacterium
GGCGCTGAAACGGCTTTGCGAACGAGCCGCCGGAATGGGACTCAAGGTCAGTTGCTGGATGGCGACGCACGTCCATCCCCACAGCGCCCTGGCCCGCGGCCCGCAGGCGACGGCCTTCGCCCATGGCGCTAACGGTGCCATCGCCGCGGCGGAATCCGGCCGGCATCCTTCGACCGGCTACCCGGGTGACTGCTGGACGCTCAACCTCAACAGCCCGGTCTATCGCTATCTCGCGGACCGGATCCTGGGCATCTGCCAGCGGACCGGCTTGGCCGGGTTCGCCTGGGACAGCTTCTCGAACCTCGGCTGGTGGCAGGTGGATTACTCCGACGGCAGCATGCGTCCGCAGTTCGACAAAATGGGTGCGTTGTATGGGGAACTGGCGCGGGCCGGCCTGTACATCGAGCCCGAGGCGATTGTCAGCTTCTCCAGCCACAGTTGCTGCGGATTGCACGGCGGCGATGTCTATGCCGGCGAATTGCTCGGCTACTCCTACGACAGCACGATCGCATTGGAACACGAAGGGCGGGCGTTGTTGCGGGGTGAGCAACCACCGGAAATCCTCTTCCGTTGCCTGGCGCACCGGCGCGCGCCGGAGGTCCGGTTGACCGAAGTGCCGCGCGCCGAGTGGAGCACGGCGGCGATGGCGGCCATGAAACTTTACTTCACGATGTACAAACAAGCCCGTGGCGCCATGCGCCGCCGCACCGTCCTCAAGGATGGGCGCGGCGTCTTGTGGCACGGCGCCGGTGGTGAACGAGTACTCTGGTCCTTCCGGGAGCAGAACTGGAACGATGGCCAGGCGATGGACCTGCTGACGGGCGAAGTGCCCGCCGGCCGCAACTTGCAGTCACACCGGGTGTATCGAATCGAAGGTGAGAGACAATGAGGCAAGCCGAATTCATGTTATTGCGTGACGTGGCCGCACTGCGGCGGAAACTAACCGGCGCCACCGGCTCACTGGCGGCGAAGTGGCGGCATTTTCAAGTGCTGGCCGCGCATCAAGCGGAAGCATTTCCCCTCAATCCAGCGCTCGTGGCGCTCGTGACGGGCGACGAGCCGTCGGCGCGGCAATTCCGCGCGTTGTTCGAGCGGCGTTTGCTGCAGGTGCCGGCGGACTGTCGTTCCCATGCGGCCCAGTACCACACGTGGTGCTGGGCAATTCCGCTCGGACGCTGGGCGGTGGCCTACGACTGGCTGGCGGATACGCCGGCGTTCGCCGATTTCGACCATACCGCGGCGGCGGACGTGCTGGTGGATGCCATGTACAGTCAGGTTTATCCTCGCATCCAGGCGCGTGTCCCCGCCGGCGACAACCAGATCGCGAGCATGCTGTTGGCCTGCGGGCTGATTGGCTATCTCTTCGGCGTCAAGCGCGGCGCCGACCCGCGCGCCCAGCGCCTGTACCGGATCGCCATGGACCGCGGCGCGGAGGTCGCGGCTCATAGCCATGCCCGGTTCATCGGCGAAGGCTCCGGCTACATGACCGGCGTGAATGTAGTCGTGATGGGGTTGTGGCATGAGTTCCTGAGCTGGCTGGACCAACCCTTCGACCGCGCCAAGTGGCTGAGTTGCCAACAGTCCGGACGCGATGTGATCAGTCCCGGTGGCCTGACGCTGCCGTGGGATGCGGGCGGGAATGTTCGCGCCTTCGACATGGCCGCCCTCGCGTTGCTGGCGCGCGAGACGCATGACCCCGCGCCACTGGCGTTGCTGGATCACCTGAACATGTGGCACGGCATCGACCATTGCGCGTGGTTCGAGGACCAACGGTTGTGGACGCTGGTCTGGTGGCCGGCGGAGGCGCCCGATTGGCCGGCCCGCGAGATTCCCGCGACCGAAGTCTTCAGCGGCTGGATGCACCCCGAGATTGGCGGCTGTCTGGATACGCCGGTCAACCGGACGCGCGTCGCCCAGTTGTGGGACATTTGCGGCGGTGGGCAGATCGGCGGCGTCTCCCGGCCACACACCGATCCCAACACGCTGGTGCTCGACGTCAACGGCAGCTCGCTGTTTCTCGACGGGATGCCGACGGCGGACTGCCGCGCCTTCGAGTATCCCGAAGAACGGATTCTCTCCGACGACGAACGGGCGATGCTGCGGCACGAGATCGCGCTGTTCGCCTCCGTCATCCAGAAGGAGGTGTCGTTGCGCGAACGCATCCGCGGGTTCGCCCACGGTTGCATCGGGGGCAGCAACGCCCTCGTGCTCAACGACGAGCCATGGTACTACCCGCGCAAGGATGTCTGGGGGCGTGGCACGCTCTGGTGCCAGTTGCCCGGGCTGCGGGCTGTGGCGGCGGATTGCACGGAACATTACTCGCCGCATTATCGGGTCCGGCACGTCGAGCGCACGACGTTGATGCTGCGTGACCGCTGCGTGCTGGTGCTCGACGAGATCGAGGCGGACGCGCCGGTCGCCGTGACCTGGCAGGTCCATGTCAGACCCGAACAAGTGGAACGCACCCCGGGCGGGGTCGTCGTCAACACCCCCGAAGGTCCGTGGGCGCAGATCCTGCCGGCCGAACCGCAGACGCTCACCGTGGCCCCGGTGCCGGGGTATCCCAAAGTACCCGTCGAAGGCTCGGTGCGCGTGAGTTGGCGCCAGGAACTCACCGCCGGAACCCTCGCCACCTTGATCGTGTCTGGCGATGACGACGAGTTGTCGGATTCCTCCGGGGTTTGGTCCGGGGGCTTCACCGAGCCGGTCGCCCCGGATCGTCTGCCGGCGTTGACGGATGGCCGGGAGGCTCTGGGCCTCGACGCATTGCTGGAAACCTTAGCCGCCGCCCCGGTGTCGCGAGCGCGCTGGCTCCGCTGCCGCATGCGGGTCCCGGCCAGTGCAGATTACTTCCGCCTGACGGTCGTGAACCCCAATGCCGGTATCTGGTGGAACGGTGCGTGTATCCGGCCACTTCACCTGAACGCGCCGGGCACGTGGGGGCAGGCATTGCCCATGGCGCTGCCCGCGCCCGCCGGAGGCGAGGCGGACCTGATCATCATCACCCAGCCGGACAAGGGACTGTTGCAGCCGGAATGCGGCCGGTGGTTCCGCCGTGCCGCCCGTCCGGCAGTCGGATTCAAGACGAACGCAGGCGGCTGGGAGATCAGTCTGGATGAAACTCGATTTCAAGTACGCACTGGGACAACAGCGCGCGCGGAAGGCTGGAAAACGGATGCGCGCTGGCTGATCACGGCGGCGGATGGCTCGGTCATCGCGCTGGCGGCCACGACGGTGGCTGGCCCGGGCGTGCCGACCGTTACGTGGCCTGAGCCTGTCCACGCCGCGTGGAACAAACGGAGTTGGGAGACCCAGACCGCTGCACTGGCGCCAAAGTCAACGGACTGGCCGGCGCAGCCCATGCCGGTGGGCACACTTCCGCCCGCGAAATCCACGGGGCAACGAGCAGCCGCCGCGCTGATGAGCGGTGACGTGGCAGA
>OMJI01000147.1 GCA_900299315.1 Verrucomicrobiota bacterium
CGCCAACGCCAGAAACCCGAGCGCGCCGTACACCGTCCCCCGCACATCCCCGCGGGCTACCGGGCCGTTGATCACCGCGCCCATCGCCCATCCCAGCGCCGGCAACTGAATCGCCCGCAGCACCGTCGTGGCAATCAACCAGTTGCGCTTGGCCCGGTAAGGTTCGGCATACCGGAAAATCCGCGCAAACAACCGGAACTCCAGCGGTCGCTGCTGCGGCTCGTCATCCTCCGCATCCCGCCGAACCCGCGTAAGTGCATCCGGAATCCGACTCATTGGCGGCCCCCTTTGCGGCAATAAATTGCCGCACTACGAACCAAGCGGTTTGTAGTAGCGCAATTCATCGCGCGGCTCCAACCACCACGGCGCCCGCGGCAGCGGCGATAAATCGCCGCACTACGAACCAGCTGGTTTGTAGTAGCGCGATTCATCGCGCGTCGTCCCACCCTTTCCCGTAATCCCGGATGGGATACTGGACCCAACAATCGCGGAGCCACTCCCGACCAAGTTCCTCCTCGTACCAATGCACGCTCGAACACGGCCACTGCCGTGGCTGTTCCACGTACCCGTGCTTGACCGGGTTGTGGTGAATGTAGTTCAGCGTCGTGAAGTAATGCCGCTCACTGCGAATGAGCCGGTCGCTGTACCGGTACCACACCTTGCGAGCCGGTGTTTTGTCCCGCCCGTTCAACGCCCGCGCCGTGCGCCCATGCACGCGACCCAAGGCGCTTGCCGCTTTGGCTAGATCGACGGTATGGACGAGCACGTGATAATGATTTGGCAAGACCACCCAGCCCGCGCATTCGATCCCTTGCGGCTCGAACTCCTCGAATAATTGCCTCAGAATTTCCGCCCGGTCAGCGTCATCCGCAAGATATGGTCGGTGCTCGAAAGTAGCCGCCGTGATTAGGTACCAGCCCGCGGCATCTTCCAGATGCGGCGGCGAATGAAGCGGGAACCCATGGCGGCCACGAAACCGCACCAAATCAGCGCGTTGGCGGGTGGTAAGTTTGCGGTACCGGTACACTAGCCCACCTCGTTCGTAGTGCGGCGATTTATCGCCGCTGGTGGCGGGCAGAACGCGCGATGAATCGCGCTACTACCAACCGCTTTCCCCATCGCACTGGGCCGGTTCGTAGTGCGGCAATTCATTGCCGCCAATCGGAAAAACCACGCGCGATGAATCGCGCTACTACGAACCCGAATCATGTGCCCACCACCTGGAGTTTGACGAGGCGTTGGTAGTGGCCGGGTTGGTCGATCAGATCGGCGTGGGTGCCTTGTTGGACGAGGCGGCCTTTGTCGAGGACGAGAATCATGTCGGCGCGACGCAGGGTGCTGAGCCGGTTGGCGACGACGAACGTGGTGCGCCCGGCCATCGCTTGCGCCATGGCTTGAAGGATTTCGTGTTCGGTTTCGGGGTCGATGGCGGCGGTCGGGTCGTCAAGCAACAGGATGGGCGGTTCGAGCAGCAATGCCCGGGCAATGGCGAGTCGCTGGCGCTGGCCACCGGACAGGCTCTTGGCGCCTTCGCCGAGCAACGTGTCATAGCCCTCCGGCAGGGCCGTGATGAACTCGTGCGCGGCGGCGATCCGGGCGGCTTTCTCAATCTGTTCGCGCGTTGCATCGGGATGACCGAAGGCGATGTTGGCGGCGACGGTGTTGCTGAAGAGAAAGCTTTCCTGAAACACGATGCCGATGTTGCGGCGCAAGTCGTCCAGCTTGATCTGCCGGGCATCAACGCCGTCGATGAGCAAGCGCCCGCCGGTCGGGTCGTAGAACCGGGGGATCAAGCTCATCAACGCGCTCTTGCCGGCTCCGGTCGGCCCAAGGATGGCGACGCATTGGCCGGGCGGCACCGTGAAACTCACATCGTGCAGTGTCGGTTCGTCGGCCTTGTACTCGAAATCGACGCGGTCGAATTGCACAGTGCCGCGCGCGCGGGTGAGCGCCACCGCGTCGGCGGCGTCGGCGATTTCGACCGGGGCGTCCATCACCTCGAAGACGCGTTGGGCGCCGGTGAGGCTGACCTGGGCGGTATTGGCGATATCGGCGATGCTGGCGACTTGGTTGGAAAATTGTTGGAGCAAGCCGGCAAAGACAATCAAGCCGGAGCCGAGCGGCAATTCGCCTTGGATGACGAGGTAGCCGCCGTAGGCGAGGAGAATGACGAGGTTGAGCTGCGTCAGCAGGCCGATGCCGGGGGTGAACACGCTGACGCGCCAGAAGATGCGCTGCTGTTGTTGCGACACGTCGTCGTTGGCGGCGGCGAACCTAGCGATGGTTTCCGGCTCGCGCGCGAAGCCCTTGATGACCGGGATGCCTTGCACGCTCTCGGCGAGGCGGAGGATCATTTCATCCACGAGGTCGCGGTTCTTCTTGTAGGCCGGGCGGACGAGCCGGGAGAAGATCGTGGAGGCCAGCCAGAGTACCGGCGTCGAGGCGAGGCACGCGAGGGTCAGGCCGGGATGGATGTTGATCATGAAGATGAGATACCCGGCCAGCGAGATGAGCATGATGAGGCTCTGCACGACGACGCCGTTGATGAACTGCACGAGGGCGCGCGTGTCGCCGGTGACGCGGTTGATGATCGAGCCGGTGGCGTTGGCGTCGAAGAAGCGGAAGCTCAGCCGCTGCAACTTGTCGTACACCTGCGCGCGCATATCGACGACCATCTTGCGCTCGACGACGTTCGCGACGGTGATGGCGTTCAGGTAGTTCAGCAAAGCACGGATCAAGGCCAGCGTGAACACGGCCCCGGCGATCCAGCCAAGAACGTGCAGCGGCGCCCCACCGCCGACCGGCTCCCAGCCAAACGGCCAGCGCGGCGCGCGAGCCCGGGGATCAACCTGCGAGCAGATGAAATCGATTCCCAAGCCGGTCAGGCCCAAACCGGTGAGACCGATGCCGAGCAGGACAAGCTGGATGGCGAATACCTTCAGACAGCCGGCCCGGTAATGCCATGCCAGCCGGAGCAACCGGCGGATGAGTTCCGCGTTGGTGAGCGACTGGCCCAGCCCGCCGGCGGGTGACGGTTTACTACTTGCCGGACTGTTGTTTTTGTTCACGGCTGACCGTCAGGGCGGCGCTGATGAACATCGCGACGAAATAGAGGAGGAAGAAAATCAGCACGACGGCGCCGACGGTATTGAAGGCCTTGTGCTTCTGCATTTCCGGGTCCTTGTTCACCCACGCGTCGTAGGCAAACCAGCACCACAACGCCAGCGTCACGGCGGTGCGGATGCCGTACGTCTTGCGCGCCTCGACGGCGGTGAGTTTGTGACGAACCGGTTTCTGCGGTTGTTCCGGCTGCTTTTCCTCGAGCGAGATTTTGTCGTCCATGCCGGGCGGCATTGAAACAAACGGCGGTGATGGCAGCAATCAAAATTCTGCCCCACCATTTGCCCGGCAATGTGGTATGAACGAAGCCATGCGATCGGTTCTGGCAGACGTCCGGCAGACCATGTCGGCCCAAGTGCTCAAGCGATCACCGCAGGAGAACAAGTTCCTGTTGCTGATCCCGGTCATCGGCCTATTGACCGGGGTGGCGGCGGTGTTGATCGCGCACTTGATGGCGTTTCTGCAAAGCCGGGTGTTCTGGTGGGATGCCGGGCACATCCTCGATGCGGCCATGTATGCGCCGTGGTATCTCTGCCTGATTGTGCCGCTCGCCGGCGGCTTGATTACCGGCTTAATCGGGCTGGCGTTCAAAGTGGAAACGCGCGGCGCCGGGACCAGCGGGATGGTGGCGGCGGTCGCGTTGCGGAGCGGCTACCTATCGTTTCGCAAGACGCTGCCCCGCGTGGCGGCCGGGATTGTCACGATTGCCAGCGGCGGCTCACTTGGTCGCGAAGGTCCGATGATCCAGTTCGGCGGCGCGCTCGGTTCCGTCACGGCGCGGCTGGCGAAACTCTCCACGCAACAAGTCCGCATTCTCCTCTGCGCGGCGGCGGCCTCCTCGATCGCGGCGGTCTATAATTCGCCAATTGGCGGGTCGTTGTTCGCGCTGGAAGTGTTGATGGGCAGTTTCGCGATGGAAGTGTTCGGCCCGGTGGTCGTGGCGTCCGTCATCTCGACGCTGATCTTCCGCAGCGCGATGGGCAACCTGCCGCGCTTCGTCATCCCGCAGTATGAACTGGTCTCCGGCTGGGAACTCTTCGCCTATCTCGCGCTCGGCGTCATTGCCGGGCTCGTCTCGATCCTGTTTGCGAAGTCGTTGTTCTGGACGGAGGACTTGTTCAAGAAACTCCACCTGCCGAAATGGACCCAACCGGCCGTGGGGATGTTGCTGGTGGGCGCGATCGGGATTTTCTACCCGTACGTCTTTGGCAACGGCTACGAGGCCGTCAACCTCGCGCTCCACGAGCAAATTCCGATCAAGCTGCTGCTCATCCTCCCGCTGGCGAAGCTGGCCGCGACGGCGCTCACCTACGGCGCGGGTGGAGCCGGTGGGCTGTTTATGCCGTCGTTGATGGTCGGCGGACTGCTCGGTGGCGCGTTTGGATTCTGGGTCAATGGGCTGTTCCCCGAACACACGGCCGGTTCGGGCGCCTATGCGCTCGTCGGCATGGGCGCGATCGTGGCCGGGACCGTGCAGGCGCCGTTGACCGCGATCATGTTGATCTATGAACAGACGAACTCCTACATGATCGTCCTGCCGTTGATGTTCACCTGCATCATCAGCCACGTGACGGTCCGGCTGTTCCGGCTGGAGTCGATCCACCACATTTCCCTGCGCCGGCAGGGCATCAAGCTCCCGCGCGGTGTCGAGGCGACCGTGATGCAAAACCTCCGCGTGAGCGATTTGATGCACGAGGATGTCGAGCACGTCCCGCCGTCCGAACCATTCCCCCGGTTGCTCGAACGCTGTCTCCAGACGCGCTACAACAACCTCTACGTCGCCGACCAAGCCGGCGAGTTCCTCGGCGCGGTGCATCTGCCGACCATCCGCGCGATGCTGCATCAAGGCGAGAACCTCAACAGCGTCATTGCCTACGACCTGCTCGATGACAAGTTCGAGCACGTCACGCCCGAGCAGAAGCTCGCCGAGACAATGGACAAGTTTTGGCGCCAAAAC
>OMJI01000148.1 GCA_900299315.1 Verrucomicrobiota bacterium
CCGATCAGATCCTCGATGTTCTCTACGCCGTCGACTTGTCGTGCTACCAGCCGCCGACGGAACCACGTCCGGCGAATCGTCCGTTGACGATCGTAAACACGGCATCGCTCTCGCTTCGCAAAGGAACACCCTACTTGCTGGAGGCATTCCGGCTGATTCGCCGAGACGTGCCGGACGCGCGGCTGCTGCTGACCGAGATTGTGGCGGACAGTGTCAAACCGATCCTGGCGAAGTACCGCGATCTACCTATCGAATGGTCGCCGCCAACGGGCAAAGAGAAATTGGCCGACCGGCTCCGGTCCGCCGATATCTTCATCCTGCCCTCCCTCGAAGAAGGGCTCGTGCGAACGGCAATGGAAGCCATGGCCTGCGGATTGCCGGTGGTGCTGACTCCCCATACCGGCACGAGTGACTTGGTTTCGCCCGGCGTGAACGGCACCGTCGCGCCCATCCGGGATCCGCGCGCGATTGCGGATGCCGTATTGGAATGGTGGGAACGACTGCGTCAAGGCCACCGAGTGCCGGTGGCGGATTTCCAGTCGCAAGTTTCGTTTACGAGATTGGAGCAGATGTTTACCGGACATTTACAGAGGCTCGGTTTTTTGAGAGGTGCTTGCCGTTGAACGAAACTACCCCAGTGACGGCGAAGTCGCGCATGCGTCGCTACGTGCAGGCGCTGGCGTCGAGCTACCTCGCACTGGGGGCGGCGGCGGTTTACACCGCGGTGTCGGTACCGCTCGCGCTGCACTTCCTCAGCCGGTCGGAGTTTGGGTTGTGGGCGCTGATGGTGCAGATCGGCGGGTACTTGGCGCTGATCGACGTGGGGATGTCGAGTTCGGTCGCACGGTTCCTCATCGATCACAAGGACAACCCGGGAACCGGCGAGTATGGCAGCGTGCTGCAGACCGGCCAACTAGTGTTGCTGCTGCAAGGCTCAATCATCGCGGTGGCCGGTTATCTGGCCAGCCCGCTGCTGGCGCAGATATTGGACATCCCGGCGGAGTTGCAGCACAACTTCGTGGTCCTGATGCGCTGGCAATCGGTGTTGCTGGGCGTCACGCTGGGGACTGAAACGCTCATCCAGCTGTTGTATTCGCATCAACGCTACGACGTGGTGAACTACGCGCAGCCACTGAGTTACCTCTTGATGACGGCGGCGCTGTGGCTGGCGCTGCGGCACGGGACCGGCGTGTACAGCGTGATCTGGGCGAACGCCGCCGGATTGCTGCTGATCCGCGCGGTCGCGTTTGCGGCGTGCTTGAAGCTGCGCTTTTTCCCGCCGCGCGGCGCGTGGAGCCGGCCGAGCTGGGCGCGGTTCAAGGAGTTGTTTGGATTCGGCAAGGACATGTTCTTGATCGCGCTCGGCAGTCAGTTGATCTCCGCCAGCCAGACGATCGTGATCAGCCGGACGCTCGGGCTGGAGAAGGTCGCGATCTGGTCGGTCGGCACGAAAGCGTTCACGTTGATCTGGCAACTGGCGCGACGCATCCTGGATTTCTCCGGACCGGCGTTGGCGGAAATGGTCGCGCGCAAGGAATCCGACCGGCTCCGCGAGCGGTTCCGGCCGCTGTCGAGCCTGACGGTTTCGGTCGGAGGATTGGCCGCCGTACTGGTGGCTCTCTGCAATGCACCGTTTGTGGCGTCTTGGACGCACGGGCAGATCATCTGGAATACCGGCTACGATGTCTTGCTCGGCGTGTGGCTGGTTGTCCTGTCCGTGCAACACGGCCACGTGAGTCTCGTCGGGGCGACGAAGCAAATCCAATTTATGCGATGGATCTACCTTCTCGAAGGAACCGTGTTCGTCGCGCTGGCGTTGGTGACCGCGCGCTGGACGGGCTTGGCCGGGATCATCGGTTGCTCAATCCTTTGCACGGTCAGCATTACCGGCGCGTACGCGATCTGGCGCACCAGCCGGTATTTCTCGTTGCCGATCACTGAGCCAGGCTGGAAATGGCTCGCGCCGCTTGGCCGGACGCTGCTGCGACTCGTTCCGCTGGCGATTGGCATCTGGTGGCTGACCTCACCGCTCGCCAACTGGCTCCAAGTGCTGATTCGAGGTGGGATCATGTCAGTGCTGGGCAGTTTCCTTGTGCTGCGGTACGGCGTCGCCGGCGAACTTCAGGATGAATTCGTTCAACGATTGCCGCCCTCGCTTGCGGGATGGGCCGGTCGCTTGTTCGGCCGGTCGGCCTGACCTCAGGCCAACGACTTGATGATCGCGGCGGGATTGCCGGCGACGAGCGAGTCCGGCGGGATGTTCTTCAAGGTCACCACGCTGCCGGCGCCGATTACTGACCGGGCCCCGATGGTGACGCCTTTCAAGATGATCGCGTTGGCGCCGATCAACACGTCGTCGCCGATGGTGACCGGCGCGGTCTTACACTCGGCGATGTCGCGTGCGGGAACCCGGCGGGCGGCGTGGTCGAGCGCGTGGTAATCGTGGTCGTAAATCCGAACGTTGCCGCCGAGGTTGACGTGGTTGCCGATTTCAATCTTCGTCCGCGCCGAAATGATGACGGACGACAGGCCGGTATTGTCGCCGATGATGATGCGGCCTTGCTGGGTGCAATGCAGGATCGTCGGCTGGACAAGCCCGACAAGATTGGAACGTAGCCGGGAGTTGATTTTGACGTTGTGACCGAGCGTCAGCACGCCTTTGCGAGCCGCGCGGATGATGAGTTTGCCGTCCACCCGCAAGCCGGAGCCGCACCGGCCACCGAGCAGCGCCAGCACCGCGCGCGCACGTGCCGTGGACCAGACGCAACTGACGGTGCGCGCCACGCAGTCCCACGCGTAGATGGCGAGCCCGAGCAGGCTGAAGTTGTTGGGAGGAGTTTCCATGGTTGATCAGCC
>OMJI01000149.1 GCA_900299315.1 Verrucomicrobiota bacterium
TAATGAAGGCGATTCCTTTACAACAATTAGCAATTGCACGAAGCGCGCCATATCGCATTTCCACTTGAGCATTTAGGACTCGCTCAAAGAGAGGTGGGGTTGGCGCTGAAGGTGGTG
The DNA here is from genome assembly GCA_900299315.1 of Verrucomicrobiota bacterium. GTDB lineage: Bacteria > Verrucomicrobiota > Verrucomicrobiia > Palsa-1439 > Palsa-1439 > OMJI01. The sequence goes on from OMJI01000149.1 coordinate 118, forward strand.
GCGGCGGAGAGCCTTTCTTGGTTTCTGGGGCGGGCGCGTAGATCGGTTGCTTGGTGTTTTCCACGGCTCGCTTACTAACCGAAGGTGATGGGGGGACGCGTAGCGGTTTCTTGCACTTCGGGCATCCTACAACACTATCTGCTGCGCGAGCGTCTACAACAAGGTTTTGTCCGCAAGCGTTGCAGTCAAAAACGATGTCCCTGCTAATGGATTTTGCCGGAACATCCGGCAGCGTGGATTGTCGGGGCACCGTGGAGGTCTGCCGGCAATCAGGGCAAGTTACTCGTTGCCCTCGTAGATTTTCTTCCGCTGCCATGTGCTGCCCGCAACCATCACAAGCAAATCGAATTTCCATCGGTGCCTCTCCTCACATCATCGTAGGGTGGCAGCAGTAAAGGAGCAACGAATTTCACTTTGGTGCGTTGATGACTTGCCGGTGGTGATAGCCCCGCAACGTGGCTGGGCGGATTCGGTTGACTCACTTGGTGGTGACCGCCATTATCCCGCTCATGCCGGGTGGCGTTTGGAAATGGGTTTTCTTTAATCTGTTCGTGCTGGCGATGCTGGCGCTGGACCTTGGTGTGTTTCATCGGAAGCAGCACACGGTGAAGATGAAGGAGGCGCTGGGCTGGAGCGCGGTGTGGATCGTCTTGGCGCTGTTGTACGCGGTGGGCGTGCATTACTGGATGGGACAGCAGAAGGCGCTTGAGTTCCTGACCGGCTACCTCATCGAAAAATCGCTGAGCGTGGACAATTTGTTCGTGTTCCTGCTGCTCTTCTCGTACTTCCGAGTGAAGAGCGAGTATCAGCACGAGGTGTTGTTCTGGGGAATCCTCGGCGCGCTGATCATGCGGGCGATCTTCATCGCGGTCGGGGTGACGCTGATCACGCGGTTCGAATGGATCATCTACATCTTCGGCGCGATCCTGATCTACAGCGGCATCAAGATGGCGCTGAAGCAGGAGGAGGAGGTTCACCCCGAGCGCAACCCGGTGCTGAAGTTGTTCCGTAAGTTTGTGCCTGTCACACCGGACTACGAGGGCGGGAAGTTCTTCGTCCGGCGCGAGGGACGCAGCTTCGCCACGCCGTTGTTTGTCGTGTTGTTGATGGTGGAGACGACGGACCTGATTTTCGCGGTGGATTCCATCCCGGCCGTGCTGGCTATCAGCCAGGACCCATTCATCGTCTATACCTCCAACGTCTTCGCCATCCTCGGCTTGCGGGCGCTGTACTTCGCGCTCGCGGGCGTGATGAATCTCTTCCATCTCCTCCACTACGGGCTGTCGCTCATTCTTGTCTTCGTCGGCGCGAAGATGATTCTCGCCGCCTGGCACATCAAGATCCCCATTGGCATTGCGCTGGCCGTTGTGGCCGGGGTGCTGGCGCTGTCCGTCGTCGCGTCGCTGATCTGGCCGAAGAAGGATCAGATCAGTAACATGCAATCGCCGTAGCTGAAGAACCGGTACCGTTCCCGGACCGCTTCTTCATACGCCCGCCGAATCAAGTCCCGACCGGCAAACGCGCTCACCAACATCAGCAACGTGGATTTCGGCAGGTGGAAGTTTGTCAGCAGGGCGTCCACGACGCGGAATTGGAAGCCGGGGGTGATGAAGATGTCCGTCCTGCCTTCACCGGCGTGGGGCGCGCCGAGCGTCTCCAACGTGCGCACGACGGTGGTGCCCACGGCGACGATCCGTTCGGCAGCCTGCATCGCGGCGGCGGCTTCGGCGGTCACGGTGAACCTCTCGCTGTGCATCCGGTGGTCTTTCACGTCGTCCACTTTCACTGGTCGGAAGGTGCCGATGCCGACGTGGAGCGTGATGAACGTGTGGGGAAATCCCGCGAGAAACTCCGGGGTGAAATGCAGCCCGGCCGTCGGGGCCGCAATGGCGCCCGGGGTCTGGGCGTACACGGTCTGATATCGCTCGCGATCGCCGGGGGTGGATTGCTTGATATACGGCGGCAACGGCGCGCTGCCGTGGTGTTGCAGGTAGGACTCGACGTTGCCAGTGAACTGCAAGATTCGCTCGCCGGTCTCGGTCTCGCCGGTAACTTCCGCCTTTAGCCACGGCGCGAATTCCAGGCGCATCCCGACCCGCGCGCGCTTGCCGGGTTTGACCATCGCGGTCCAGCGATTGGCGCCGAGATTCTCGACCAGCAACAGTTCCACCACCGGCTTCATGGACCAGATACGGGCCGGGATGACTTTGGTGTTGTTGAGGACGAGTAAGTCCCCGGCTTGGAGATGCCGGCCGAGATTGCGGAACTGGTCGTGAACGATCTCGCCGGTGGCGCGCTTGACGACGAGCAGGCGCGACGCCGTCCGGTCGGCCAGCGGTTCCTGGGCGATCAGTTCCGGGGGAAGTTGGTAATCGAAATCCGCCGTCTTCACGGCTGGTAGAGAATCATGCCGGACTTGTACCGGACGCGGACTTCGCCCTCGGCCGAGCGCGGCGTCTCCAACGCCCCGGTATGGTCGAGCGCGACGTACCACGGGCCGGGCGGCAGTTCGACCTCGACGCTGAGGGAGTCGTTGGGATTGGCGATGACGCAGATGTTCTTCCACGGTTCGCCCTCGACGAGGCTGCCGGCGATGGTGAACTGGATGGTGCCTTCGTCACCGGCATCGAGGAACTTCACCCACGCGGCGACTTGTTCCTTGGCGCGGATGCGGAACGCGGGGTGGGCCTTGCGCAACGCGATGAGGTCGCGCGTGAATCGAAACAGGTCGCGGTGCTTGTCCTTGAGCGACCAGTCGACTTCGTTGATGTCGTCAGGCGCGTTGTAACTGTTGTGATGACCCTTCTTTGTCCGGGCGAATTCCTCGCCGCCGTGGAGGAAGGGCACGCCTTGCGAGGTGAACA
>OMJI01000150.1 GCA_900299315.1 Verrucomicrobiota bacterium
CTTCCAGCCTCGCGCCAATCAGACCCAGCGCACCGGCAAGCGTGGCGCTGCCCATCAACGCGCGGTCCCAGCCGGGATAATCATTCCACGCCGTGATGGCACCGAGCGCGAATGTCAGCCGCGCCACCCAGCGCAAGCCGGGAGTGTTCATCCAGCCGGCCAGCAACAAGATCAACAAACTCTCCGCCGCCAAGACCGCCACGAGCCGGTCGCCCTTGAAATAACTCAACACCCCGAGCGTGGCGACGAGCACCGCTTGCGCAAACAGCACATCCAGCAACGACCGATCCGGTGCGAAGCGTTGATACGCGATGGCCGAGGTCACAAACAGCGCCCCGGCAAACGGGAAGTAAAATGCCCAAGCCACGTCCGGATACGCATGCCGCATCAGCAGCGCGAAGAGCACGAGGAAGAAACCGTTGTTCAGCGTCAGCAACCCCTTGCATTCCGCCGACGGCAAGGCCTCGCGATTCACCATTAGCCCACCGGCCGTGAAGAGCAGCCAGTACAATGCGAGGAAGGCCCCGCGCAGCCGGAATTGCTCCGCGCCGAGATACCCCGAGTCGAAGAGGAGACTGGCAAGCTCCCGGCCGTGATTGATCTTCCAGACCCAGAGCATGTACGCGAGATACGTCGCCAGCACCGCGCCGAACGACAGCGGCACCCACCGGTTTCGCGCGAGGAAGAACAACGCCGCCGCCGCGAGCACCGCGTTGGCCGCGAGCGTGAAAGTGTCCACGCCGCTGACCAGCGACGTGTAGTAGCCGAAGAACAGCGCCATCCCGGCAATCAATGCCGACTGCTTCCGATTGGCCACGATCACGATTGCCGCCACGACCAGAACTAGCAAGGTCAGCGCGACCGGCACCGAATCAATCACCCGAAACGCCGGCACGAAGTGCAGCGCGTAAGTGATGAAATACGTCAGCGCCAACGCCCCGGCCAACAGCACGCGCCCGAACGCCGGCGTCTTCTTCTCCAGCCAAAGTCCCAAGGCGCCGAGCAGCGCGCAGCACAGGTAGCTCAACCCGACCTTCCCGCCGCGCCCGAGATACTGGTAGCTCCACGTTACGAGGAACACCATCCCCGTCAGCAACACCGCAATCCCAATCCGCGGCAGCCAATACGTCCCCAACCGGACTTCAAAAGATTCCTTGGAAGCAACCGGTGTAGCGGCCGCCGTCCCGGCGGCAGCGATGACCGGCGGCATCACTGTAGCCGCGCTTGCCAAGCGCGGCTCCTCGACCGGCGCCTCACTCCCTCCGCGCTCAACGCGCGCGGCTACAGCGGACTCCTCTGGAGGGCGCAGCTCCGGCTGCGCCGTTTGGGCCAACACCGGCGGCGCAACCGGGACGGTCGCGCCACTGCCAGCCAACGCCTCCACGCGCCGCTCCACATCTGCGAGCTGTGCGCGTAGTTGCCGGATCTCTTCCTGAAGCCGTTGCAGTTCTTGCTGGTCGCTCATCGCCGCTGCTACACTCCTTGTCGTGGGAGGCTACCAACAGTTCGCACCGCTGCCAAGCGACGAAACCATCCGGCTCGGCTGGCCGACGCCGAATCAGTCCCTGCTTACAAACCCGGCGCGGTACTTCGCGAGCACGCGCGCCAATCCCGATTACGGCAAGCCGGGGTGGACCCGCGATTGCGGCAAGCGGTTCCACCGCGGCTGCGACATCGCACCGCTCAGCGCCTCCGCCACCGGCCAGACAACACGCGTCCTGTTCACCGATTGCGCCACGGGTAAGGATTACGAGAGCATCGAGCCGACGTTTGTCCCCCACGACCCGGTATTTTGCGTATTCGCCGGCGTGGTGAGTGAACGGGTAGAAGATGAAAACGCCTCCGACTTCGGCAGGCATCTGGTGATCGAACACCGGTGGCCAAAGAGCGGGGAGAAATTTTATACGTTATACGGACATCTCCGCGCGCTGTCCGCCGGCGGAGCGGCGGCGGCGGGGCAGCAGATTGGCTGGATGGGGCAGACCTCGCGGATTGCCGACGCGCGCAACTGGATGCTCATTGCGCCGCATCTGCATTTTGAGGTGTGGAATCAGGCGAAGGAGCCGTACGACCCGGTGGAGTTTCTGCGCCGGTTTTTGTAGCCGCGCTTGCCAAGCGCGGCCACAGTCACCACAAGAACGCCGGCAGGTAGTTCCACTCGGCCGTCAGAGCCAGCACGGCCATCGCGGTGCAATAGATCGGGCCGCCTTTCTTGGCGTCTTCCGCCTCCGTGACCGGCCAACTGCCGTCGGCGTTTTGCTTTTCCAGCAACGCCCGGACATCACCACCGGCGTGCGCGGTGTAATGGGCCGCGTAATAGAAGAACGGCGAATCCCACCGGAGCGGGTTCTGTTCGAGCCACCGGGTCGAAGGCCGCTCGCCGCAAAGCCGCAGCGCCACGATTGCCGCCGCGGTGCGGGACTGGTTCGGCAAGCCGCCGGGTTGATAGCCGAACCCGCCTTGCGGATGGGCGCAGCGTTTCACGTAGGCCAGGGCGCGTTCCATCGCGGCGCGCGGCACCGGCACGCCGACGTCGCTCGCTGCTTTCAAGGCGATGATCTGCCAGACCGTCACGGAGAGATCGCTGTCCTGCGAGCCGGGCAGGTACCGCCAGCCGCCGGCGTGGAAATCGGATTTCTCCACCGCTTGCGAGCGGAGGATGAGTTGCACGGCTTTCTCCAGCGCCGGGCGCACCGGTTGTTTCGTCATCCCGGTGGCTTCCGCGAGCAGCAGCGTCGTGATGCCGTGACCGTACATCGTCGCGCCATTGGTGGTGAACGCGCCGTCCGCGTCCTGCTGCGTGAGAATGAAAGCGAGACCGCGCTCAACCTGTTCGCTGTAGCCGCGCTTGCCAAGCGCGGCCACAGACGGCGGATGACCAGCGGAGTAAAATGCCAGCCCTGCCAGCGAGTTCAACGCGACATTCTCGCTCCACGAACCATCGGCGCGTTGCTGGGACGCGAGCCACGCGACGCCGCGCGCGACGGCGTTGGTGTCCGCCCACGCCAAGCCGGTGAGGAGCAGCCAGCTAGTGAGAATTCGCAGTGAGTTTTTCAAGATAAGTACGCACGGCGGATTCGTACTGCGTGGGGATGCGACTGGCGGAGTCGGCCCCGGCCACGTCCGGGTTTTGCCACGTCGGGCCGGTGGTCGCGGCGGGCAGTGCGGCTTCGACAATCACCGGCGGCGAGGAAACAGTGCCGGTGGTGTTGGTGAAATCCGGTGGGGCTTGCGTGGTGACGCTGATGCGGGTCGCGGCGAATTCCTTGGCCAAGGCTTCCGCCGAGCGCGCAATCGCGGCGAGTGCCGGTACTTCCTTGGCCAAGCGGGCGAACTCGGCCAGCGACTCGGCGACTTGGGCGCGGTTGGCATCGGCATCGATGCCGGCAGCGGCCTGGCGCGCGGCGGCCTCGGTCTTGTCGAGCGATCGGGCATAGGGCGGGAGTTTGGTGAGGACGGATTCCGGCTGGGAGCGTAGCGCGGTGGCGAGGTCTGCGAGCGACATCTTGGAGGGCATGGCTCCTGCCACGCCGTTGGTCTTGGTTTGTGACAGCGGCGCGGCGCGGCGGGAGCCGCGCCCTCCAAGCTCCCGCTGGCGTTGGACGCCGACGGCGAGGTTCGCGATGATGGCGACGGCCATGAACGCGGCGATGGTGCGGAGGGAAAGGAGGGGGGCGATTTCCACTTCGCCCACCAGGTTGTCGATGTCGGCGAAAGCCTGATGCCGGAGATCGGGCGAGCCGTCGGCGTGGCGGGTGAGTTCGACGACGCTGACGAGTTTTTCGCGGAGGTCCGGGTGTTGGGATTCGAGCTTGGCGGCGATGAGGCGGTCGGTCGGGCTGCGCCAGAGTTTCCAGCCGAGCCAGAGGACGGCGAGCAGCAGGGCGGCCGGTTCGAGGAACGCGATGAGGCCGGCGCCGAGGCAGATGGTCTCCGCGATGGCGAGGCACCAGTAGGCGAACCGGTAGTCGCGCAGCTTGCGGCGGAGATGGGGTGGGAGATGTTCCATCGAGTTTCAGTGTAGCATACGTTGCCGGGCCCAGGCGGCGGTGAATGCGGCGAGCAAGAGGAGCATAACCAACCAGGAGTTGCGGAGGTCGAGCCGGGATTCTTGTTGGAGCGGCCAAGAGTTGATGACGTCTTCGTACACACCACCGGAGACGCGGGCGATGTCGCGGATGAGTTGTTCGTTGGGGCCGAGGCGGTAAAACTCGTCGGAGACCGACGGCGCGCCCGGCGGTCGCGCCCTACCTAGCCGGGTTTGCCAGTAGGCGGTGAAGGCGGTGCCGTAGCGGCGGAGGCGCCAGGTTTCGTTGGTGGTGGCGATGATTTCGTCGGCTTGTTGTGGGTCGGTGACGAGTTCGACGAGCGGGTCTTGGGCGAGGGCGTGGCGGACGTGACGGTATTCCCAATCGGGCGCGGCGCTTTGGAGGAAGACGCGGTAGGGGCGGTCAACGATGGAGATAGGAAGAGGCCGGCGGTTGTTCTTGTCGGTGACCTCCCCGGGGATGGGCGCGACTTGGAGTTCGAGTTTGGCGGCGGGGATTTGGAAGGTGACGGTGCCGGGCGGGATGTTGGTTGTGATGTGACCGAGGGTGACGCGGAGGAGTTGATTGGCGGGGCCGGTGATGGTGGCGGTGACGTCGATGAGTCGCCCGGCGACGGCGACATCCGGGCAGGTCAGGCTGGTGATGGAGACGTCGAGCGGCGCGGGCGCGGGATTGGGAATCACGACCGGGACGCCGAGTTGGGCGGCGGCCCAGACGGGGTCGGGGCCGGTGTTGTGTTGGCCGTCGGTGTAGAGGATGACGCGCGCGAGCGGCCGGTTGGTGAGTGCGAGCAAGGCGCTGCCGAGGTCGGTGGTGGGGCCGGTGAGGATGATGTCGCCGCTGGCGGGTGTCGGTTGGAACGCCATGCTGTCGGTGCGGTCGACGATGGTGGCGGTGGAGTTGCCGCGCGTGGCGGGCCAGCGGAAGACCGGGTGGAGCAGGAGCAGGAGCACGAGCAGGAGTGCCGGGAGTTTCCAGCGGGTGAAGCCGGCGAGGGCGAGTTCGAGCAGCGCGAGCACGAGGGCGAGCAGGAGGAGGTAAGGAGTGATGTCAAATGACGGGCCCGGTGTCGGGCGTTGGAGGTACTTGGTCAATTCTGTGACGAGCGGAAGGAAGTTCGGGTGGAACGGGAGATCGGTCCAGTCGGGATCAAGCGCCGCGGCGCATTGAATCTGGCCGGCGGTCTCGGTGAGGAACGGGTCGCCATTGCTGAGGCGAAGGAGGATGATGGTGCGTTGTTCCACCGGCAATTTCACCCAGCGGCGGACGTGAACTTGGTGGAGCGACGGGATGATTTGGAGCGCGGGATGGAAGTACGGACCGGGAGCGACGGTGAGATTGCCGGACTGGATTTCGCCGGTCGATGTGAAATCGAGCGTGTGCGCGCCGGTGGTATTGTAGGAACCGAGCGCAGCGGTGAGGTACGGATTACCGGCGGGAAGGATGGCAACGGAGGTTTGGGATCTGGGAGATGGAAGATCAGGCCGGGCGAAGGCGAGGATCAGGATTGTCAGGAGCGCGATGCGGATGGCGGTGAGGAGCCGGTGATGACGGGGGCGCGGCCGGGCGAGTTTAAGGAAGCGCATCGCGGCGAACGGGACCTCGACCGGGTCGCGCGGCTTGCGATGGCGCAACAGCAGCGGCGCCAGCGCGAGGGGCAGCGCCCAGAGGATGACCGGGTTGAGAAACTGAATCATTCGGCTTTGGTTTGAGGATAAACCAAAGCCTCTTCCCAATTCCAGTTCACAACCACCGCCGCGCCTTCCGCGTGCGGCACGGTGCCGCGGCGGCGCAACTCGAGCACGCGCAACGTGAGCGCGCCGCTCTGGACGAGATATTGCGTGGCGTGGCCGAGGTATTGGGATTGGGTGACGACGCCGGTAAAGCCGGGCTGGCCGGGCGGTTGCAGGCGGAGATTTTCCGGGCGGATCATCACGCGCACCGCGGCGCCGGTCGCGATTGGAAACGCGAGCGTCGCGTCCACCGTCTGGTCGGCGATGCGGATCGTGGCGCGGGTGCCGGCTTGGGAGGTCAATTGGCCGTCGAGGAAATTGGCTTTGCCGACGAACTCCGCCACGAAGAGATCGGCCGGGCGTTCGTACACGTCGAGCGGCGTGCCGAGTTGGAGCACCCGGCCGCCGCGCATGACGGCGAGCCGGTCGGACATCGTGAGCGCTTCCTCCTGGTCGTGGGTGACGTACACGAACGTGATGCGGGTCTCGCGTTGGAGGCGTTTGATTTCTTCCCGGACTTCGCCGCGGATCTTGGCGTCGAGCGCGGAGAGCGGTTCGTCGAGCAGCAACACCGCCGGGTGGTCAACGATGGCGCGGGCGAGGGCGACGCGTTGTTGCTGGCCGCCGGAAAGCTGGCCTGGCTTGCGATCCTCGTAGCCGGCAAGCTGGACGAGTTCGAGCGCGGCGCCGACTTGCCGGCGGAGTTCGTCGCGGGAAAGATTTTTCAGGCTGAGGGCGAAGGCGACGTTGTCGAAGACGTTGAGGTGCGGGAAGAGCGCGTAGTCTTGGAAGACGGTGTGGACGTTGCGTTTGTAGGCCGGGAGTCGGGTGACATCCACGCCGCCGATCAGGACGCGACCGGCATCGGGTGTCTCGAAGCCACCAATCAGGCGCAGCGTGGTGGTCTTGCCGGAGCCGGAGGAGCCGAGGAGGGTGAAGAATTCCCCGGCGTGGATGGTGAGGCTGACGTTGTCCACGGCGCGGACGTTTCCGTAGGCGCGGCTGACGGATTCGAGGATGACGGCTTGGTCGTTCATTCGCGGCTCAACCACTGCCCGGTCACCACGAGCAGGCCGGACAGCACCAGCACCATCGTGACGGTGGCGTTGATCTCGGGCGTCATGCCGAATCGCAAGCGCGCCCAGATTTCCATCGGCAAGGTGTTCTGGTTGCCGGTGAGGAAGATGGTGACGATGATTTCGTCGAAGCTCAAGGTGAAAGCCAGCAGCGCCCCGGCGATGAGGGCCGACCGGATCGACGGCAGCAGCACGCGGCGGAACGCTTGCGTCGGCGTGGCGCCGAGGTCGGCGGCGGCTTCTTCCAAGCTGCGCGGCAGGCGGGCCAGCCGGGCGGCCATGGTGTTGAAGACCACCGGGAAACCGAACGTGGCGTGGCCGATGATGACGGTGAGCAGGCCGAGCGGGAGGTTGGCATTGGCGAAGAAGGTGAGCATCGCGACGCCGGTGATGATGCCGGGCAGGAGGATCGGGAACACGACCGAGGCGCGGAAAGCCTGCCGGCCGAAGAATCGGTAGCGTTGGATCGCAACGGCGCCGAGCGTGCCAAGGATCGAAGCGAGCACGGTGGCGGCGGTGGCGACCTTGAGGCTGTTCATCAGGCCGGTGCGGAGCCGGTCGTCTTGCAAGGCTTGCCGGTACCAGTCGAGCGTCCAGCCCTTGATGGGCAACGCGAGGATCTGGCCCTCGCTGAAACTGAAAATGATGATGACGATGATCGGCAGGTGCATGAAGAGAAACACGAGCACGGTGAAGAGTGTGACGAGTTTCTTCACAAGTTCTCGAGCACTCCCTTCCGGGACAGCAGGGCCATCACGCAGAAGATGACGACGAGCACCACCGCGGCGAAAGCCGAGCCAAGCGGCCAGTTGGCGGCGACACCGAATTGGCTGGCGACGAGGTTGCCGACGAGGATGTCACCGGCCCCGCCGATGAGCGACGGGGTGATGTAGTCGCCCATTGTGAGGCTGAACACCGACAGCCCACCGGCCAGCAGGCCGGGCAGGACGAGCGGGATGGTGACGCGGCGAAACGTCGTGAATGGCCGGGCGCCAAGGTCGGCGGAGGCTTCGAGCAGGCGCGTCGGCAGGCGTTCAAACGCGGTCGTCAGCGGCAGCACCATGAACGGCAGCCAGATGTAGCAAAGCGTGAGGACCATGGAGAATTTGTTGTAGAGGAACAGCGTCGAGGGTTCGCGGAGGATGCCGGTGTGGACGAGGAAGCCGTTGAGGACGCCGTTGTAGCCGAGGATGATGCGCCACGCGAAGACGCGGACGAGGTAGCTCGACCACAACGGCAGCAGGACGAGGATCATCAGCGTGCGCTTGAACCGCCCGGCATGGAAGGCGAGGAACCACGCCACCGGCAACGCGAGCAGCGTGTCGATGAGGGTGACGAGGTTGGCGATCCAGAGCGTGCGCCAGAGGGTGTTGCGGTAGCCGGGGTTGGTGGCGATCTGCTGGAAGTTTTCCCACGTGAACTCGTGGATGATCCGCACGTACTCGTGCCGCTGGAAGGCGTAGGTCAGCAGCGCGACCAGCGGCACGAAGTACAGCACGGTCATCCACGCGAACGGCGGGAGAAACGTGAACCAAAACCCAAGGCGCTTGGGTTTGGCGTTCTCAGCCATGGGTCATTGTCCGCGGAACTCGTTCCAGAGCGCCGTCCAGTCGTCATAGTTCTGGACCGTTTCCCAGAAGTGGATGCTCTTGAAATAATTGTCGATGTCGGACAGGTGCATCTCCTCCTTCGTGTCCGCGCTGAGGTGCGGGACGACGAGCTTGGAGACGGGCCAGTAGCCGCTGACATCGCTCATCTTCTTCTGGGATTCGCCTTCGAGCATGTAATTCATCCACGCGTGGCAGAGGTCGAGGTTCGGCGTGCCCTTGATGATCATCCACGAATCGGACCAGCCGGTGGCGCCTTCCTTGGGAATCGTGTAGCCGACCGGGAAGCCTGCCTTCTTCAACTGCACGATGGTCACCGGCCAGCCCCAGCCGAGCGCGATTTCCTTGTTCAGGAACAACTGCGCCAGCTCGCCCTGGCTCGTCCAGAACTTGCGGACTTGCGGGCGCAGCTTCATGAGCTGCGGTTTGATCTTGGCGAGGTCATCCTTCGTGAGCTCGTAGATGTTCTTGTGACCGCCTTCCCAGAGCGCGAGGTCGGCGATGATGATGGCGTAGTCGTTGAGCGAGATCTTCTCCTTGAATTGCGGTTCGTAGAGAATCTTCCAGCTCTTCGGCTCCTCTTTCACGACGGACTTGTCGTAGATCAAGAAGTCCGGGCCCCACGCGATCGAGACGCCGTACGGCTTGCCCTTGAACGTGTTGTAGGGCGGTTTCTGGAACAAC
>OMJI01000151.1 GCA_900299315.1 Verrucomicrobiota bacterium
CTGGCCATCCGCATCGAGCAACATCACCGCATCGGCACCGGAATCGCGGAAGTAATCCAAGCCGGTCAGGATGGAAGCGCCCTTCCCTTGATTTTGCGGGTGGACAATTACATGAGCCCCAGCCTGTCGTGCGACGGCAGATGTCTCGTCCGCAGATCCATCATCGATGACCACAACTTCACTGACGTACTTCCGGGTCTGTTGGATCACCGGAGCAATTTGTTTGGCCTCGTTGAAAGCCGGAATGACCGCAATCAGTTTCACACTCGCGAAGGCTCACCGGGAGCCGTTTCCTCCTGGTCATCCGCCACGCCGTAAGCTGCCACTCGCGCCAAAGCCCGGTCCTCTTCGACGTTCCACAGGTTGTGGAAGAGATACCACTGCTCGCTGTGCGAACTGATAATCCGCTCCAACGCCCCGGCAATCCGCGCCATGACGCTTTCCAAAGTATCCTTCTCGCGGTTCGCCTCGATCGGCTCATACACGATGTACCGGAACGTCTCACCCGGTTCCCGCACGAGGAAGACCGGCACAATCGGCGCGCCGCTCGCCAGCGCCAGCTTGGCGGGGCCGACCGGCAACCGCGCCGGTTGACCAAAAAATGGAACGGTGTCGCGCGACGGCGTGTAATCGCGATCCCCAACCACCGCGACAATCTCGTTCTTACGCAACGCCGCCAGACATCCCCGGGCCGCCCGGCCAAATGGAATCGGCCGAATCTCCCGCGCCGTCCGGTAACTCTGGTAAAGCTCATTGAGCTTGGGATCTGGCTGCCAGAGCGCGACGGCATTGAATTTGTATCCACTCTGCGCCACAGCGGCTGCCCCGAGTTCCCAATTCCCGAGGTGCGCACTCAAGACGATGACGCCTTTGCCCTTGGCCAAGCATTCGTCGAACGTCTCCTTCACGTTTGCAAAATCAATCAGCCGGTGGGCTCGGGCTGGTTTGAGATGAAGGAAGTGAAAGAAATCGACGAGGTACTTGGCGAAGTTCAGGAAATTCTCACGAGCTAGAGTGCGGAGTCCGCGGTCCGACAGTTGAATCCCCCGGTAACCATAGATTCGCTTCAGGTTGGCGATCACCGCCTCCCGGCCACGTCGGTCAATGAGGAAGTAAACGTCAGCCAACCGGCGCGCCACTCCGTACGCCATCCGGCGCGGAAAGAAGCGGGAGATGAACTCCGCCAATTTCAACTGAAGATATTTCACGCCAATACCAACTCAGGACTGACCGTGTGCAACGCCAGAATCGCCCGGGCCGCATCTTCCGCCGCATGCGGTCGGCCCAGTTTCGCGGCCGCCTCGCGCATCTGGCGCAGCTTGACCGGGTTGCGGAAGAACTCGTCGACGTAGAGCCGGACGTCATTCGCGTCCTCGGCTTGGACAGCGACGCGTTGGGCGAGGAGAAAGTCCGCGTTCTTCTGTTCCTGACCGGGGATGGGATTGATGATGATCATCGGCAACCGCTTAATCAGCGCCTCCGCGGTGGTGATGCCGCCCGGCTTGGTGATCACCACCTCGGCAACTTCCATCAACTCCCGGACGTTGTCCACAAACCCGAGGATGTGCGTGGGATGCCGCAGCTTGTCGCCCTTGCGCATCAGCGATTCCTGGAGCTTCTCGTTCTGGCCGGTGACGGCGATGATGTGGAACGGTTGCGGGAGCTTGTCGAGCTTGCGGATGACCGACTTCATCGGGCCCAAGCCAAGGCTGCCGCCCATCACGAGAATCGTGGGCAGGTCCGGCTTAAGTCCCATTCGGCGGGTCACGGCCACCTTGTCTACCGGCTGACGGAACTGCTGATTGGTCGGGATGCCGGTGACCACGATGCGGCTGGCTAAGACGCCTTGTGATTCGAGCGCGTTCTTGATTTCGTCATTCGGCGCGACGTAGAGGTCGACTTGTGGGTCCGCCCAGTACCGGTGCGCCACAAAATCCGTCAGCACGCCCACGAGCTTGAGCGGATGCCGGGGATTCACGCGCTTCCACGAGGCCATCACGCCGCACGCGAATGCCTGGGTGCAGACGACCGTGTCGGGCTGAAACTCGGCGATGACTTTGTTCAGCTTCTTGGAATTGCCGCGGTTGAGGATTTCGCGGATGGCCTTGGTGCGCTCCTTGAAATCCGGGTTGTCGTACATGTACTCCCAGATTTCCGGCGCCGTCTTGAGCATGGCCAGATACGCGCGGAGCGTGACCTTCGAGAGCACCGGGTTGGAATGCTTGAACGAATCCAGCATCCGCGTCTCCGCCCCCGGCTCAAACTCCAGCAAAGACTGCTGAATTGCCAGCGCCGCCGAGTAATGGCCCGAGTGCTTCGTCAGGTACAGAAATAAAATTCGCCGATTCATCCTCGCTTGTGGGGCGGAAGATATGAAATGGCTGCGGGAGGGTCAATCAAACTGTGCGCTTGACGAACCCAAAATATACGTTACCATTGGAAACGATGGAACGTGGTGAGCTACTGCAACTTGAGATTCTGAAGCACGTCGAGCAGACGCCACAGCTGAACAACCGTATGGCGGCTCGCAAGCTCGGGGTCAGCGTCAAGCTCGCCCACGCCACCCTCCGCAAGATGGTCGCCCGTGGCCTGCTCCACGTTAAAAAGGAACACTCTCGACGCTGGGACTACTTCGTCACCCCTGCCGGCATCGCCGAGAAAACCCGCCTCACGTATGAGTTTCTCGACTTCTCGTTTCAGTTCTACCACGAAGCCCGGAAACGCAGCGCTCAACTTTGCCGAGAACTCTCTGAGCGCGGCCTCAAACAAGTAGCTTTCTTGGGAGCCGGTGAAATGGCTGAGATCGCCTACCTCGGCGTCGTGGAATGGAAGCTCCAACTCGTCGCCGTTTACGACCAAGACAAACACGGCAGCAATTTCATGTCGGTTTCCGTACTGCCCCTTGCCGCAATCTCGTCCAGCACCGCCGAAGCCATCATCGTTTGCCAATACAACAAGAAGCACCCCATGACCGGCCAGTTTTTGCCCGAAGGAGTATCACCCAATCCGAAGTTCCATTGGGTTTTCGCGTAGGTCGTCGCTGGTCGTAACCACAACTAAATCATGA
>OMJI01000152.1 GCA_900299315.1 Verrucomicrobiota bacterium
GGCATTGTCAGGGTGCGATGGCGCAAAATCGGAAGATTTACGAGAGAAGAATGGGTCTATGAGCGAAACGCAGGCGCGACCGTTGCGGGTCATGGTAGTGGACGATCAAGAAGGCGTGCGAATGGTGGTGGCGGATACCGTTCGTTACGCTGGGCATGATGTCGTCGCCACGGCCGGTGATGGCGACGAGGCAATCGAACAGGCGCGAACCCACCGGCCTGACATCATCATCATGGACGTCCAGATGCCCCGGCTCAACGGCGCGGTAGCCATGGAACGCATTTTGCAGGAAGGCACCGCAAGTCGCGTCATCTTGATGTCGGGCGAGTGGCGGTCGGCCGGCTATACAACATCGGATTTACTGAAGCGCGGCGCGGCGGCGTTCATGGAAAAGCCGTTTAATGTGACACGGTTGTTCGAGTTGCTCGACAGCTATTCGCGCAGCTAGAACGCTTCTGCGGCGTCGCTTTTGTGCGTGCAAGTCCGGGGGGTGAGGACTACTATCCGCGTCACTGCCATGAGCAAAGAGAAACTGATCGACATCCTGATCCGGTACGGCGCCATCTTGGTCTTGGTCAGCGCCGTGGGCAACATCTACGTTGTCTTGAAGCACATCGAGCTGTCCCTTACCGAGGCCCGGTCGGCCGGCCAGTTGCAGCAGGCGGACGCCCAGCGGCGCGCCTTCGAGGGCGTGCTTCGCGATTTTGCCGCGCGGGCGAACAGCGATACGGTCGTGCAGCAGATTTTTGCCCGCAACCAACCCAAAGCCGAGCAACCCGCCAAGAAATAGGATCACCATGAGCGAGCAGGAACAATCCAACTTGGACTTGAGTGAGAACGCCGCGCGGGCAGTTGACCCGGTGCCGTCAGCTGCGCCAGATGAACTCTTCCGGATGCGCGTGCAGGTGGTGGGTTTGGGAATTTCGTTTCTGATCTTGAGTCTGTCTTTCAGCGCGTTCGTGCTGAAACAAAACCGGGTTCTCAAGGCCAATGTCGATGCTCGGGCGGATCAGGTGAAGAAGATCGCTGAGTTCGTGAAGCAGTGGACGCCCACGATGAATGAATTGGCGGGCTACAGCCTGAACAACTCAGAGGGCAGCGCAATTTTCGCCCGGTACGGCTTGCAGATCAGCCAGAACCCGCCGGCCAAGTAGTCAGGCCTCGTCCGGGCTCAGGGTTTCCAGCGCAACCAGCGCCGCCGCGATTTCCGCCTGTTTCTTGCTGTTGCCAGAGCCGCGGCCAATCTCCCGTCCTTGCCATTCCACCACAACCTCGAAATGCTTGCTGTGGTCAGGGCCGGATTCGTGGACAACCCGGTAGATGGGGTTCGTGGTGGACTTCGCTTGCAGCACTTCTTGAAGTTGACCCTTCGGATTCGTCCGCGGCGCTGACTGCTTGAGATTCGCAAACTCCTCGGAGAACTGGCTGAGGATGAACTTGCGCGCCGCCCGCATCCCGCCGTCGAGATAGACCGCGCCGAGCAGGGCTTCGTAAGCATCAGCGAGGTTGGAGAGCCGGGCACGTCCGCCGCTGCCTTCTTCGCCCTTGCCGAGCAGCAAGTGTTTGCCGAGGTCGATGGCTTGGGCGCGTCGAAACAAGGTATGCCGGTTGGCCAAGTACGCCCGGGTCTGGGTGAGTTTGCCCTCGGGCCAGTCGGGGTAAAGCTTGTAGATCCGGTCGGTCAGGACCAATTGCAGTACGGCATCCCCGAGGAATTCGAGTCGCTGGTTGTGCGGTACCGGCCCGTGACCGTTTTCGTGGGCGAGTGAGGGGTGGGTGATGGCTTCGTGAAGTAGGGCCGGGTTCTTGAATCGATAGCCGATGGCTTGCTGGAAAGATTGCACGGTGATGATTATCCCTTTAGCCGTGCGGTGGGATGTTCACGTCCCGACTCCCTGCCGGGGCGAAAGATCCAACAGCACGGCGGCAGTCTAATCCCCCTTACCGGAAAATCGAGCCGGAAGTTTTACCGCCGTCCCGACCGGGGATGGAACCGGTGATGCGTGTCCTTGAGTCGCTCGCGGTCCGTGTGGGTGTAAATCTGCGTGGTGGCGATGCTGGCGTGGCCAAGCATTTCCTGGATGACGCGCAGGTCCCCACCATTCTGGAGGAGGTGGGTCGCGAAACTGTGACGCAGCGTGTGAGGGGAGAGATGCTTCGTAATGCCGGCTTTGCGGGCGTATTTCTTGATCAAGCCCCAGATCGTTTTCGTGCTGAGCCGCGTGCCGCGATTCGAGAGAAACACCGCCGGGTTGGTGCTCAAGGCGGGCCGCGCCTCGGCTTGGTAGCGGTGGATCCATGAAATCGCGGTCTTGCCGACCGGCACGATGCGCTCTTTGTTGCCCTTGCCGGTGATGCGAAGGAAACCGGCGTCGGTGTTGATGGCGTTCAGCGCGAGCTGCGCGACCTCGCTGACCCGCAAGCCGCTCGCGTACATCAACTCCAGCATCGCCCGGTCGCGCAGCCCGAGCTTCGTGCGTACCGCAGGCGCGGCCAACAACGCTTCCACTTCCCGGTATTCGAGCGTGTGCGGCAGTGTCTTCCAGAGCCGGGGAGAATCGATTGTCTGGGTCGGGTCCGCGACGATGAGTTTTTCCCGCAACAGAAAGCGGAAGAACATTCGGACGGTCGCCAGCCGTCGGGCGATAGTGCGAACGGATAAGCCGGTAGGGCGCGGATTTCCGCGGGCGGTCGTGCCGGGTTGGCGTTGCTCCATCAGGAAAGCCGCAATGTGATCGCGGGTGACGTCGTTGGCGCCGGTAACGCGTCGCCTTTCCAGAAATCGAGTGAACTCGGCGAGATCCTCCGAGTAAGCCGACCGGGTATTGATCGACAGACCTCTCTCGACTGCAAGGTGATCGAGAAACGCTTGGGTCAGCTCTTTCACACCTGATTCATAGCAAAACGAATAAAGAAAGAGGGAGGTTATTTTGGTGTTTGACATATCAAACAGATGGCGTATAAGCCAAACCAGAGATGGAGACTTGGAAGGAATTTGATGCGAATGAGCTGACGCACTCCGCGGCGCACCACCTGTTGGCGATTCACGAACTCGGTGGGCAGTACGGCGGTTGGGCGCGCGTTTCGGACATCGCCCGGGAACTCGGCATTACGCGGGGCAGCGTCTCCATCAATCTGCGCGGGTTGAAGAAGCGCGGGTTGGTGGACACCGACGAGCATCACATGGTGAAGCTTTCGGTGGAAGGGGAGAAGTTCGTGGCCGGGCTTACGGCCAAGAAGATGGCGTTGCGTGAATTTTTGCAGGAGGTGCTCGGCGTGACCGAGGCGCAGGCGGAGATCGATAGCTGCAAGATCGAGCATCTGGTCAGCGAAGAGGCGTTGGCGAAGTTGAATGAGTTTCTGGTGAAATGGCGGGCACAGGAACGGGTGGCGATTACACGATGAATTCCAAACGGAAAGAGATTGTGGAGGAGTTGAACCGGCTGATGGCGGAAGAACTGGAGGGGTTTCTCCGGTACTTCCAGATGCGCTACCGGCTCAAGGGTATCGACCGGCTGGCGGCGGACAAGTTCTTCTCGCACGCGCTGGAGGAGACGCTGGAGCACGCCGAGGAAATCGCGAAGCAGATCCGGTCGCTCGGGGAAACACCCCGGCTGAACATCAACCTCAGCGCAGCCGGTGGCCCGACGAATTTGACCGAGGCGTTACAGGAGACGCTGGCGGTCGAGCAGCAGGCGCTCGACGCTTACAAGGAGATGTTGCCGCGCGTCACGGGCGACCCGGTCTTGGAGGATTTTATTCGGAAGCAAATTGCAACGGAAACGGAACACATCCAGGAGATCAAGACGCTGCTAGAATGAAAACAACACGGATAACAATCTTGAGTGGTTTATTGGTTGCCGGGCTCGTGTGCGACACGAGCGCGAACAGCCGGAGCTTCACCTATTCCTACGAGCCGGAAACGATGCCGGCGGGCGCGGCCGAGTTCGAGCAATGGGTGACGCTGCGCACGCAACGCAGCGACAAAGTCGGGCAGGACAATTACAACCGGTGGGAAATCCGGGAGGAATTCGAGTACGGGGTCACCGACCGCTACACCCTCTCGTTGTACCTCAACACCAAGGCGACGAGTTTCCGCGACCCGTTCACGGACAAGACGGAGTCCGAGTTTGAGTTCGACGGGATCGCGCTCGAGAACCGGTACATGCTCCTCGACCCCTCCGAGAACCCGGTGGGACTGACGCTTTACTTGGAGCCGAAATACTCCGGCGAGGAAGCCGAGATCGAGCAGCGGATCATCATTGGCCAGCGCCACGGCGATTGGCTCTGGGCCTTCAACATCATCCACGAGACCGAGTGGGAGTTGAACGAGCACGAGACGGAGGGGGTATTGGAGTTCACGCTGGGCATCGCGCGCAGCCTGAGCCCCCGGTGGTCGGTGGGAATCGAGGCCCGGAATCACAACCTCCTGCCGGAATACGACGAGTGGGAGAACACCGCGTTCTTCGTCGGCCCGGTGGTTTCGTATCGACGCGAAAGCTGGTGGGCGGCCCTGACCGTTCTGCCGCAAGTCTGGGGCAAGAACACCAATGGCGACCCCGATGCGGACGGCAATGGCGGCCTGGAACTCGCCGATCACGAACGCCTGAATGTCCGGCTGATGTTCGGAATCGATCTCCCATGACGCGACGCTGGATTTGGTTGATGTGCGGCAGCGCGATGGTCACCGGCTCCGCGCGGGCGAGTGACGTTGATTTGACACAGGGGCGGCGCGTGCACGAATCAAAGTGCGCCCGCTGCCACAAGTTGTACGACCCAGCCGCATATGACGACGCGACTTGGGACAAGTGGATGCAGAAGATGCGCCGCAAGGCGCGACTGAACGACAAGCAATTCGCCGACTTGATGGCCTACGCGGAAGCGCAACGAGCGGCCATCTCGGCCAGCAACGGAACGAGGTAACGCCATGTTTGAATTAGCCACAATGACCGCTGTTTCCAGCGCCCCCCAACGGCGGCGCTTGGATGAAACCCCTGCCGGCACCCGCGGTGTGGTGCATCAGATTGCCGCCACCGACGCCGCCATGAGCCGGTTGATGGCGATGGGCCTGTGCGTGGGCCGGGAAGTTTCCGTGCTCCGGCAAGGAAACCCGCTCATCGTACGCGTCCTCGGCGCGCGGGTGGGTCTCTCGGATCGGATTGCCCGGCACATCACGGTGGACGCTCTCGCCCGCTGATGCCGACGGACAACGCCACGACGTGTTGCGCGCCGCCCGCGCCGACAGCCAAGGCCGGGGCGCGAATCGCGCTGCTCGGAAACCCGAACTGCGGCAAGACCACTCTGTTCAATGCCCTGACCGGCCTGCGCGCGCAGACCGCGAATTATCCCGGCACCACCGTCGAGAGACGGACCGGCCGCAGCGTGATCGGCGCCGCGACGGTGGAGCTCATCGACCTGCCGGGCTTGTACGATTTGCAGGCTAGCTCCGACGAGGAGCGGGTGGCGGTGCACGTGTTGGACGGCGGCGCAGGTCCATTGGCCGGTGTGGTGGTCGTGGTCGATGCGGCGCACCTGAGCCGGAGCCTCTTCCTCGTCAGCCAAGTCTTGGAACGCAAATTACCGGCCGTCGTGGCGTTGAACATGATGGACGTCGCGGCGGAAGAGGGCATCCACATCGACGCCGGTGGTTTGTCCCGCGAACTGGGATGCCCGGTGATCCCGGTTGTCGCGCGCGAAGGACTGGGAGTCCCGGAACTGCGGACGGCCTTGGCCGGTCTGCTGGCATCACCGCGGCCGGTGGAGATGGCGGTCAGTGCGTGCGGCACATGCGGCGGATGCCGGTTTCAAAGCCGCTACAGTTGGTCCGACGCCGTCACATCCCGCTGCTCGCGCAGCACGGAGCGTAAGCCGAACGTGTGGACGGAACGGGTGGATGCGGTGCTGACGCACCCGGTCTGGGGCGTGGTCGCGTTCAGCGCGGTGATGATGGGCGTGTTCGTGCTCATCTTCCAGATTGCCCGGTTCCCCATGGACATGATTGATTCGCTCTTTACCGGCCTGGGCGGCTGGGTCTCGCAGCGTCTGCCGGATAATGATCTGCGGAGTTTGCTGGTGCAGGGAGTGATCGGCGGGGTGGGGGGGATGCTCGTGTTCCTGCCGCAAATCTGCCTCTTGTTCTTTTGCCTGTCGCTGCTGGAAGATACCGGCTACTTGGCACGGGCCGCGTTTGTGATGGACCGGCTGATGCGGCGGATTGGATTGCCCGGCAAGGCGTTCGTGCCGTTGCTCTCCGCCCACGCCTGCGCCATTCCGGCCATCATGGCGACGCGGGTCATCGACGACAAACGCGACCGGCTCGTGACAATTCTCGTCGCGCCGTTGATGTCGTGCTCGGCGCGGATACCCGTCTACAGCATGCTGGCCGCGTTGCTGTTTGCGCATGACCCGTGGAAAGCCGCGATGGTGTTTACCGGGGCGTATGCGCTGGGAACTTTGACGGCGATCGCCATGGCTTTCGTCTTCAAGCGCACCATTCTCCGGGGGGAGACCTTACCGTTGGTGCTCGAATTGCCGAGCATCAAGCGCCCGAGCCTGCGGACCGCCTTGCTCACCGTGCTCGACCGGGCCGGCGTCTTTGTGCGCAAGGCCGGGACGGTAATCCTCATGATCTCCATCCTGCTCTGGGCGCTGGCGACCTATCCGAAAACACAGACGGACCCACGGCTCTCCCCGCAGGAGGCCAACCGGGTTGCGTTGGCCAATTCAGCCGCCGGCCGGTTGGGACATTTCATCGAGCCTGTCATCCGTCCATTGGGTTTCGACTGGCAGATCGGCATCGGCATTGTCAGTTCCTTCGCCGCGCGCGAAGTGATCGTCTCCACGCTGGCCATCGTCTACGGCGTGGGCGAGGATGCAGCCAAGGAGAACCCGGATTCGCTCTACGACTCGTTGCGCCAAGCCGAACGGTCCGACGGCACGAAAGTCTTCACGACCGCAACCTGCGCGAGTCTCCTCGTCTTCTACGTGCTCGCGATGCAATGCCTGTCCACCCAAGCAATCACGCGGCGCGAGACGAACGGTTGGAAGTGGCCGGTCGTCCAGTTGGTCTACATGACCCTGCTGGCC
>OMJI01000153.1 GCA_900299315.1 Verrucomicrobiota bacterium
ATGGCCATCTTCAGCACCGTGGTCACCTCGCCGTTCCTGCGCTGGTGGCTCGCCCGCATCGGCTACAAAACCGAACTCCGCGCCGACGTATGAAGACCTTGTGGGAAGTCTGGCAGGAGACCGTGCGGCGTTACCCCGACCGGGTCTTGGTCACCGAAGCCGAGGCCGGTCGCACGTGGACCGGTGCCCAACTTACCTCTGCCGCCGAACAACTCGCCGGCACGCTGGCCGGTCGCGTGCAGGGGTTTGCGCTACCAAACTCCGCGAACTGGTTCATCCATTTCCTCGCCACCCAGAAATGCGGCGGCATCGCCGTCCCACTCGAAGCCGGTCGCCAAGCGCCGACACTACCGGCACGGCGGGGTGCTTGTTTCATCAAGACTACTTCCGGCACGACTGGCCAATTCCAGCCCATCTACTGCACCGCCGCCAACCTGCTCGCTGACGGCCGGCAGGTATGCGCCACGATGGGCATCAATCCGACCGACGTTAATCTTGCGCTCATCCCGCTCGGACATTCTTACGGCATCGGCAACTTGGTGATGCCGCTGATCCAGCAAGGCACGCCGGTCGTCTGCGCCACCGGCTTCGTTCCCCGTCAAATCCTCGCATTCATCGAACGCTACCGGGTCACCGTTTTTCCCACCGTGCCGGCCGTGTTGCGCCCGCTGGTGCAATTGCCGGCTGCCAAGACACCCTCCTCACTGCGCCTCGTCATCTCCGCCGGTGCCCCGCTCGTGCCGGAACTGGCGGCGCAGTTCCACGAGAAATTCCGAGTGCGCGTCCACAACTTCTACGGCGCGTCCGAGGCCGGCGGCATCTGCTACGACCGCACCGGCCGTGGTGCCGGCGTCGGCAAACCGCTGCGCGGCGTGCGCGTCACGATTCGGAAAGACGGCCGCATCGCCGTCGCGAGCAAGGCCGTCGTCGGGACCGGTCGCTTTGTCTTGGCCGACCGGGGTGAATGGAGCAAGCGGGGCGAGTTGATCCTGACCGGCCGCGTCGGTGCAATGGCGAACATCGGCGGCAAGAAGGTCGCCCCGGCGGAAGTGGAAGCGGCATTGCGTAAACTGACCGGGGTGACAGATGCATGGGTGACCGTGCTGCGCGACCCGCGCGGGCATGATTTGCTCGCCGCCGCTGTGGAGTCCGCTCTCTCGCGCGGCGAGATCGAATGCGAACTAGCGGGTCGGGTACCGCTCTGGCAGCTTCCCAAGCTCTGGTTCCTCGCGGCCGCCCTCCCGCGCACTGACCGGGGCAAGCTCGACACCGCGGCGTTGCGGCGCGCGCTCGAACCAACTGCGCCAGCCCTCCGTTAATTCCAGCCAGCCCCAACTCGCAAGCGTCCGCACTACCGGCCAACTGCTCGCGGGCGCAAACGTGAACCCGCCGATGAGTAGTCGCCGGTTAGCATTGCATCTCCCCCACGCACCGCGGCGACGCCGGGCGCGCGCGATGGCGGCGAATCGACGATTGTAGAGGCGCATGAGCCGGTAAAACGGGACTGACGCGCGTGCCGTGAATACCGGTGTCGCGAATGCGGTCGCGCCACGTTGGAAAGGCTGTGACACCACGCCGAGGTAATAGAGACCAAGATCCAACCGAAACGCGCGGCGCATCAGGTCGAAATCGCCGAGATACTCGTACTTGTCCCGGTACAACGCCGTGAACCAGCGCCGGTAGCTCGTCGTGAAATCGTGCTGGTAAGCCGGTGCGAGCTGCGGCCCGGTGAGGACGAGCCTCGCCGCGCGCGTCGCCGTGTAGCTCACCCAGTCCATCCCGGGGCTGTACAGCGGATCAAGGAACCCGGCCGCGTCGCCGACGAGCACAAAGCCATCGCCGGCCAGCGTCCTGGAGGTGTAGGCAAGATTCTTCCGGGCCAGCACATCGCCCTCGTTCCACTGGGCGTTGGCGAGCAACTCACTCCCGACCGGGTGCTGCATCAGGAAAGTTTTCAGTCGGTCACCCAGCGCACCGCCCTCCGGGAACTTCACGAGGCGCTGGTCGTACACCACGCCGACGCTCACGTCGCCGCCCTTCAACGGAATGAACCACGCCCACCAGCCATCGCCAGTGAGATGATTGGTCGCCGTGCCGCGAATGCCGAATTGCGCCGACGCCCAAGCTGGGAACTTGCGCGCCAGTTCAACCCCATCCCAATCCTTCACCCCACGCCACCGCGCCCAGATGGACGCCGTCGGGTGTTCCGTGTTTGACGTGAACCAGCCTTCCTGCCGCGCCAGCACCGCCGCCACGCCGGAAGCGTCCACGACCCACCGGGCTTGAATCGTTCTGCCGTCCAAATGAACTGTCTGCATACCCCCGGCTTGTAACTCGACACCGCGGACGGTCGCCGGTCGGATTAGTTTCGCGCCCGCGGCGACGGCGCGGCGCAACACCTCCTCATCCAGCGTGGACCGATCCACTTGAAACGAGGGAAGCCGGACCTGATACTTGCCGCCCAACTCGCTGCAGTCCGGCAGCTCCAGCGTCCGGTCGTTTGCAAACCAGAACCGCATCCCGTTCTTCGCGATCTGGGTCTCGTTCAGATACTGGGTGAGTCCCAGCACGCGCATCAGGAAATACGCGCTCACCTCCACAGTCGCCTCGCCGACGCGCCGCCCAAACGAAGGCGAGCGTTCCACGATCACCACGCGCAAGTCCGGTCGTTCGCGCAGCAACAAAGTCGCCGTCGCCGCCCCCGCCAAGGCGCCGCCAATGATGATGACATCGTGGGAGCTCTGGTCGTTCGTCACGCCGGCAGGCTATCAAATCCGGGCGCTGAGCGTAAGTTTTCCCTGCGCGACGATTTCGTCGCCGACGCGGAGGGTGGCGTCGAATTGGGCGAGGGGGCCGAAATCTTTTTCGAGGGCGACCGTGCTCACGACGGTCTGGCCGGGGAGGACGGGCTTGGCGAGGCGGAACTGCTGGATGCTGGCGAGGAACGCGGCCGGCTTCGACCACAGCGCGCCGGCGGTTTGGGCGGCGCATTCAATGAGCAGGACGCCCGGCATGAGCGGGTTGCCGGGGAAGTGATCGGCAAAATACGGCGCGGCGGGATCGAGGAACTTTGTGCCGTGTGCGCTGCGTTTGTCAGCGTTGATCTCAATCCGGTCGAGAAACGAAAAGCCGGGACCGTGCGGGGTGAGGCTCATCGCAACGGCTCCTGCGGCGGCGGCGCGAACAGCGCGGCATCGAGCGGCGCATTCCGCCGGGGGTTGGTGAATTCGTAGGTGATCTGGTTCTGGCCCTCGAAAATGGTGCGGACGGACAGGACTTCGAGGTCCGCCTCGCGCACGACGTTCTCGATGGCGACCAGCCGCATGTGCGGGTCTTTCTCCTTCGGAGTCAACGTCACCTGCAACGTGCTGTTGGTCCGCGCGACGGTGACGTTGAATTGCCGGCGCACGCCGTCCGGGTCGTCGCGGAACAGCATGAGCAGCGATTTGCCGGGGTTCGCGCCGCCAGCCACCTGATGCCGGTGCACGAGTGGGCGGTCGGTTTTCTTGAACCAGACATCCGCATCTTTCAGCAGCAGGAACTCCCCGGCAGGTTGATCGTAACGGAGTAACAACTCGGCAGGGGCGCGGTAGAAAAGCTGCCCCCGGCTCTCGGCCGGTCGCTTCAAGCCGCGTAACTGCAACTGTTGCGTCAGCTCGGCTTGATACGTCTGCGTGGCGCCCTGCTTGGCGTTGAACGCCGTGATGAACGCGTCGGTCTCGGCGGCGGAGAGTACCTCGCCGCGCGCGGTCAACGTGAACGCGAGAGCGGCACAAATTGATACCATTGATCGGGATATTCGCATATTGCCTTTCGGAAAATCGCGGCCAGTTGCCGGGTGTAATGTTCGACAGTCTCCTCGCGCGATCCATTCAACCACTTCGGCGCGAGCGGTGGATGCGCCTCCATCCGATACCGGCCCGACGGCAGCCGCACCGTCGTCACCGCCAAGATGGGACAACCTGATAGCAAACTCAACCAAACCGGGCCCGTGGAGAACGGCATGGCGCCGTGCGGAAAATCCACCCAGACCCGATTTGTGTCACTGGGCCGGTCGGCCAGCAAGGCGACGCTCCGGCCTTTGGCGAGCTCGCGCGTGATTTTCACAAAGCTGAACTGATCGTCGCCCACTTCCAGCGTCTCTGCCCCCCAGCGTTGCCGGTAGGCGGCGCGCCAGCGACCCAGCGCGACGCTCGGCTCCGGCAACGAGAGCACCAGCGGCGGCGGTTTCAAATCCGCCGTGAACAAGCTGCCGAGTTCGAACAACCCGAGATGCGCCGTTACAATCACCGCCGCCTGGCCCGGCCCGCAGATTTCTTGAAAGTGTTCCAGCCCCACCGGCGGCTCCACCATGTCCAACACCTCCGTGCGCGGCCGGGTGCCAAGCAGGAAATAATCCGCGAGCGTTGCGCCATAGTTTCGGAAGGCCTGCCGGACCAGCGCCTCATCCACCGGTGCGGGTTTCACCGCGGCGAGGTTGCTCCGCACGGCGTCGGCCGTTTGCGGGTGCGTCAGCCGGTAGAGTTCGCCCAGCCACCGGCCCAGCCGCCGCGCCCCTGACCAGCCCAAACGCGGTGCGAGCCAAGCGCCCCATTCAAACCACCGGGCCCGATAGAGCGTCTCCGAGTGATGGGGGTGGTTCCGGCGGAAAAGTTCGCAGGCGGGAATCACCACCAAGCCGGTCATCATCGCGGCGAACGTGCCCCACGCCATCACCATCCCAAAGTTTTTCAACATCGGCTGCTTCGTGGCGACCGGCGCACCGAACCCGATGATGGTCGTCAGCCCCATCAACAACACCGGCACGGTGAGATGACGGAACGCCAGCCGCGTGTCCCCGGCGTGGGCGTGCAAACCGAGCTGCATGTACAGACTGTATTCCACCGCCACCGCTAGCAACACCGGCAGCGTCAGCAGCGATTGCAGCGTCATCACCTCGCGCGTGAGCCACAAGATGGCCAGCAACCCGCCAAACGTCAGCACGAGCGCCAGCCCATTCAACGCCACCGGCCGCCACGATCGCCGCGCCCACCACGACACGGCCACCACCGCCACCAACATCCACAGCGACAATCGCCGGGCATCCGTTAGCACCCGGTGCTGCAAATCCTCCATCATCAATCGCCAACTCGCCGACAGCGCGCTCGGTTCATGCGCGGAGACTTCCGCCCAAGCCGAAGCCAAGTCGTTGGTCACCGGCACTCGCAGCAACGCCATCGGGCCGCCGGTGGGCGACTCCGCGACATTCGACAGGAAGAGCCGCGCCGACGCGAAGTCCGACTTACCGGCCGCCCACCGATCCAATTCATCCAGAAGCCGCAACGTCGCCGCTCCCCACTCCGTCTCAAACCCGGCCGTCTCCAGCGCGGCCCGCACATCGGCCTGATGCCCGGACCTCCACTGCTGCCGGTTGGCTGTGATGAAGTCAGATTGCGGTGCCAGCAGGGCCGACGGCAATACCCGCGCCGCGCGCGCCCGCAACTCCGGCAGGTCGCGCCCCGTCACCATCACCTCCAGCGTCGGATGCGCCTGCGTCGCTTTCAGCAACTCCCGTAGTCCCTGATAGGCCTCACTGGTAGCGGGCTGGAGCCGGTCGAAATCAGGTTCATAAAACCGGTAATGTCGCGCCACCGGCCAGACCAAGACTGCCGCGAGCGCCAAGCCCGCCACGACACCGACAATCCATCGCGCCCGCCGGGTTTCGAACGCCGCCAGCCAATCGCTCGCGTGTGTGAGCCATTGTGGTGCGACGGGTTTGGTGTGCCGCAGGATTTCCGCGAGCAAAGTCGTCGCGAAGAACGCCGTGGCCAGCAAGCCGGCGGCGATGAGCACGACGAGCTGTTGCATGCCGGGGAAGCTCGAAAAATACAGTGCGCCAAACGCCAGCGAGGTGGTCGTCGCACTCAGCCAGATGCTGCGGCGCACCGTGCGCCACGCGGCTTCCCGGTCGAGCGCGGGATCGTGTTGCGTGTGAAAATGGTACACGAGGATGCAGTAATCGGAGCCCAAGCCGATCAGGATGGACGCGAACCCGATGCTGATGACGTTCAGTTCGCCGAACAACAGTCGCGCCGCGACCGCCCCGGCCAGCAACGCCAGCGCGAGCACCACCGTCATCCACAACAGCGCGGCTTGCGACCGGTAGAACACCCAGAGCAACAGCCACGTCAACCCTACCGCCAGCACCACCATGATCGTGATGTCGCCCTTCATCTGGCTGGAATTCTCGGCGACGAACGCCGGCTGCCCGGTGATGTAGACCGCCGGCCGCATCGACGCCGGTACCACGGCATCCACGATCTGCCGCAGATGCGCGATGAACTCCTGGCATTGCTCAAACCCGCGCAGCGGTTGGCGCGCCCGGACTTTGAGCAGGATGAAGGGCGGCGTCTCGCTGACGTTCGCCAGGTCCGGCAACGGCAGCGCGGCTTGGGGCTGGGATTGCAGCCACGGCAAAATCTGCAACGGATCGAACCGGAGCAGGAACAAATCCCGGCCGTCGAGCACCCCGGCGAGCTGGCTTTCGGTTTGCGCCAGCCGGTTGCTCAAGTTGGCCGGTGCGTACAGCGATTGAAATTCCGCGAACGTTTCCGGCGGCAGGTTGGCGAGGCCCCACGCAATCATCTCGACGAGCGGTTCGAGCCGGGGGCGCCCCACTTCGCTGACGGCTTCCACGGCCGGCCATTGCTTGAGCTCCCGTTCGAGCCGGTCGGCAAGGTCACCGGTCGCCGCGGGCGGCGTGAGCAGCAGCATGACTTCTTGCGCGGAGCTCAGGACCGACATCGAGAGTTGCACGCCGTGCACGGTCTTGAGGTGCGGCGGGAACAGCGGCACAAGCTCGCTCTGGAGCTTCAGCGTGAGCAACGCCCAGATGCTGACCGGCACGAGCACCGCCACGGCAATCAAGCTGGGCAGAAAGCGGCGCAGCTTCACGGGACAGCAGGTTCTTTCATGGGCGCGTCAAAATCCAACCGCGCCACGAGCGGCCAGCGGTGTTGCAACCGGCAGATGAGGTAGAAAAGCTGGAGCCGCCACCACATCCCGAACCGGCGTTCGACGTAGCCCGCGAGGAGGGCGTTGACGGTCTGGACGAGCTGGAGTCGTTTTGTCGGTTGCAAGAAGACCGAGAAACTTTCGTTGTCGTAGTAGGTCCGGATCATTTGCAGGTAGACGTTGCGGATCCGGTGGAGCTCGCGCGTGTACCGGCGTTGCTCGCGCGTGGTCAACGGGCGGTCACCGGCGCTCAGGATCAATCGCGCGGCCTGCGCCGCCGATTGCAACGCGATGAACACGCCGGAGGAAAAGATCGGGTCGATGAACGTGCCGGCATCGCCCACGAGGAACGCCCGGGGAAAGGCGAGCTGCTCGAAGCCGTAGGTGTAATCGCTCGTGACGCGGAAATCACCCACCCGGCGCGCGTCCCGCATTCGCTCGGCCAGCACGGGCGAGGCGGCGACCACCTGCTCGAAGACAGCGGCCGGCTCGCCGCCCCGCTCCTTGAAATGCTCGAGCGTCGTCACCATGCCGACGGATGTTTTCGCTCCTGCCAGCGGAATCAGCCAGAACCAGCCGCTGTTCAATCGCACCAGCACGATGTGCCCGGCCAGCTCGCCGGGATAGCGGAACACACCCTCGAAATGGCCGTACACCGCGATGCGCTTGGGCATGTCGATCTGCTCGCGCGGCACGTTCAGCGCGCGCCCGAGAAACGTGTCCCGCCCGCTCGCGTCGATCAGCCACTGGGACCGGGCTTCGCCGCCGGCAAACGTCACCGTCGCGCCGGCGGCGTCGAGTTGCACTGCCTTGGCGGGCGTGTTCTGCCGGACTTCACAGCCGGAATCGGCGGCGTGCTGCAGCAGGAGGTCGTCGAACTTGGCGCGCTCGACTTGATAGGTGCCGGGGTATTGGGGAAAGAGGCCTTCGCGAAACCAGAACCGTTGCTGGTAAGCGCCGCTGCTACTGATGAACTCCGCGCCGAGCTTCTCGATGAAGCCGGCGACCTTGACCTTTTCCCAGACACCGGACTCTTGCAGGATGGCGTTGCCGAACGGCAACAGGGACTCGCCAATTTGAAACCGGGGAAAGGTCTGCTTTTCGAGGATCAGCACCCGTCTGCCGGCGCGAGCCAGCATGGCCC
The DNA here is from genome assembly GCA_900299315.1 of Verrucomicrobiota bacterium. Taxonomy (GTDB): domain Bacteria; phylum Verrucomicrobiota; class Verrucomicrobiia; order Palsa-1439; family Palsa-1439; genus OMJI01. The sequence goes on from OMJI01000153.1 coordinate 8,138, forward strand.
CGGCTGTGCTGCCGCCCGGCCCGCCGCCGATGATGATCGCGTCGAACTCACTCACGCCTGTTCCTTCTTGGCGGACTCCCGGGCGATCCACTCGCGCAACGTGCCGAGCGTTTTCAAGACCTCGCGCGCCGTCTGCGGATCGGGGATGATGAGCCCGTAATTCTGCTCGATGGCCACCGTCATCTGCAGCGCATCCAGCGAGTCCAAGCCGACGCTACCGGGCCCGAACAGCGGCGAGTCCTCGTGAATCTCGTCCAAGTTGACCTTCAGGACGCAGTTTTCCACGAGCAACCGCTTTAATTCATCGAGAGTCACGTCGCGCATCGCGCGAAATCTTTAAGTCAACCACCCCGCAAATGCAAAGCGGAACATTGCCCGGTCAGGCCCCAGACCGGCAGAAATACCGGCCTGTTCAACTCCAACGCCCGAATCGTGTTCCACGCCGCCGAAGCCGCAAACGCGTCGCCCGTATACGGCAATGCCGGCGCAGCCGGGATGAGTTCCCGCTCGATCGCGCCAATCCAATTCCGGGAGGCAGTCCGCACCGCCGAGCCCGCCGTGAGCGCTCTCGCCGCTGCCCGGGCCTCGCGCCGGTTG
>OMJI01000154.1 GCA_900299315.1 Verrucomicrobiota bacterium
AGGAATGGATCACCAAGGAAGAACAGAACCGCCGGGCGCAGATGGCGAAAGGCTTGGTCGAATACAACGGCGAATGGGTGACCCCGGCCGAGAAGTTCAGGCGCGAGCAGGTGGCCAAGGGCTTGGTGGAGGTCAATGGCGAGTGGATCACCAAGGACGAGCAATTTCGACGGGAACAGGTGGCGAAGGGCTTGGTGGAGTTCGATGGAAAGTGGGTGACGCCAGCGGAGAAATTTGCAGCGGAACAGAAGGCGAAAGGCTTGGTAGAGTATAACGGCGAATGGCTCACGCCCGAGGCCAAGTTCCGCAAGGAGCAGGAAGCCAAAGGATTGGTAGAGGTTGCCAGCGAGTGGGTCACCCCGGCGGAGAAGTTCAAGCGCGAGCAGATCGCCAAAGGCTTGGTGGAAGATGGCGGCGAATGGATCAGGAAGGATGAGAAATACCGGCGGGAGCAGGTCGCCAAGGGTTTGGTCGAGGTTGATGGGAAGTGGCTCACGCCCGAGGAGAAGGCCAATCTGCAGAAAGCGCCACCGGCCGCCGCGCCACGGCCTGACCGGGTCGCCAAGTTGGCGGAAGTTTACCGGGACGGCCCAGACATCCATCTGGCCGCCAAGGCCGGGGATGTTGCCCGCGTCAGTGCGTTGCTGAAACAGAATCCACGCGCCGTGAATTCGGCTGGGGCGCTCATCTCCACACCGCTGCACTACGCCGCGTTCGGAGGCAGCCGCGACGTCGCGCAGTTGCTCCTCGCCAACGGCGCGCTGGTCAACGCGCTCAACCAATCCGGTCAGACTGCGCTCCACGTAGCCGTCCTGACCGGGCATCGGGAAGTCGCTGCGCTATTGCTCGCGCGGGGCGCGAATGTCGGCGTCCGTGACCGCGAAGGCAAGTCGGTGGTCATAATCGCCACCGAGACCGGTGACGAGGAGATGATGAAGGTGATCCAGCCGTACCTTCAGGTTTACCGGTCCCGGTGACGAAACTTCCGCGCGCGTTCTACAATCGCGACACCGCCCTAGTGGCCCGGGAACTTCTTGGCCATCACCTTGTTCACATGGTGGACGGTGTTCCGCGGATTGGCCGAATCGTCGAGACGGAGGCGTATCTCGGGCCGCACGACAAGGCCGCTCACTCCGCCCGCGGCCGGACGCCGCGCAACGAGGTCATGTTTGGCCCACCGGGGCACGCCTACGTCTATTTCATCTACGGGATGTATTTCTGCATGAACGTTGTCACCCAGCCGACCGGGCACGCCGCGGCGGTCTTGATTCGCGCGCTTGAGCCGGTGGCCAATCTCACCGGCAAGACGACCGGCCCCGGCTTGCTGTGCCGGGCGTTGGGAATCGATAAGCGGCTGAACGGTCACGACTTGTTGAGCGATGATTTTTATATTGCTAAGTCACCGGACAGGGGGAAGATTGCCGTCGTCAAACGACCCCGTGTCGGCGTGGACTACGCTGGCGCGTGGGCAAGGAGACATTTGAGGTTTTACATCGCCGGTAATCCATTCGTATCGAAGAAATAGGACCATGAACACTGAGCCCGAGAACGTGACCGCGCTGCCACTGGATGAGTTGGAGCTGACACCCGAGTGGGTGAAAGCCCCGACGAAATCGTTTGAGAAACATCCCGGTGGCGACCACGAAGCGCCTCGCCGTGACCGGGAACGTGGTCGTCGTGCAGATCGGCGACCGCAAGGCGAACGGAAACCCGGTGGTCAGTCGTCCCGTCCGCGGGGTGACCGGCCTCGGCCCGGCAAAGGCGGCCCCGCGCGTCCCCCGCAAGCTGCACCGACTCCGGCGCCGGTGGAAGTTGCTTTCTTACCGGAAGAGCAAGGCTTCGCCTCGATGGTTCAGACCATCAAACAATCGCCCCGCGCCTACGCACTTTTCGATCTCGCGAAGCTCATCCTCAACAAGCCGGAACGCCACCGAGTCAAGATCATCGTGAAGCCGGCAGCAGATGGTGTCCGCCCGCCGCTCTATTTCGTCGCGGCCAGCGAAGCGCCGTTTCTGTCACAGGCGGAGGCGATTCGTTATCTGTTCGGGCGTCATCTCGAACTGGTGGCGAAGACCGAGAAGAAACAGATTGATCCGCCCAAGGGCAATTTCACCTTTGTCAATCGCTGCGGCATTACCGGGGAATGGCTCGGGCCGCCGAATTACCACGAATACCAAGCCCGGCTCGTCCGTCATCATCAACACCGGCTGCGGCACATTCCGTTCGAGGATTTCAAGGCGAAGATCCAGACCGTCCGCGACGAAGCCGCCGTCAAAGACTGGCTGGAAAGCATGAGCTCCAAGACGGAGTACACCTGCATCCTCGACGCCGAGCCGCAAGTCTTCACCAACCGGGCCGACTTGGAAAAGCACGTCACCGAAAAGCATCTCGACACACTTGTGACGCCCATCCACGAACTCGTCATCAGCGGCACCGCCAGCCGCAAGATCGAGCATCACGGCATCCTCAACGCTGTCCGCCAGACATGGGAATCCGAGCGGCGCTTCCCGCTCAAGACCGTCAACGAACTGCGCCCCCGGCTGCAAAAGGAAGGGTTCTACTTCTTCAAACATCCCAACGGCGTCACCTACATCACGCACGCCCGCCTCAAACGTTTCGAAGCCGGTGCGACGCTTACCAACGAAGTCCAAAAGCTCCTCGGCATCCTGCGCGCCTCCAAGAAGGGCGTCACCATCAAGGAACTCTTGCCCCAGCTCGTGCCGGCGGTGGCCGAGGGTGCCAGTCCGTCCAACGACGAAGAGCGCATCCTCGCCGACCTCCGGTGGTTGATCAGCGACGGCTATGTCGTCGAACTGTCAGACGGCCGCCTCTGGGCCCCGACGGAAAAACTACCGGCTCCGCCCCCGCCGCCAGCCCCGGTCAGCGAGACCCCGGCCGCCCCGGTGGAACCACCACCGCCCGCCGTGCCGACCGAGCCGCCGCCGGCAAACCCCTAGCTTAAGTATCTCCCAGATTCTCGCGGGAGGGGTTTTCAACTCCGACCGGTCGGCTGCAAACCGCTCCCCAAGAACAGGCTGTCGTGTTCGTGTGAGGACTGTGAAATATGCAGGCCGGCAGTCAGCGGGAGCGATATTCCTGTCGCGCCCACACCAGCAACGTGAAACCCGTTTGAATCACGTCCCCGCCCGTGTATGATGTCCCCGCACCGCGCCCGAGTGGTGGAATGGCAGACACATCGGACTTAAAATCCGAAGGAGCGTTAAACCTCCGTGTGGGTTCGAATCCCGCCTCGGGCACCCCCGCCAATCCTGCCGACCGGAAAACCACCGAGGAACAGCCTGTCACGCCGAAGTCAGATGAGGAAGGGACGACGGATGGGTTTAACCACGAAAGCCACGAACGGCAAGATCAGAGCGCATGGGGTAACACTGCGACGTGGGTCGCTTCGGTAATCCGGCCTCACGTCCTGGTAACACCTACTTTTGAGTCACCGCGGGCGTGAGCCGGATCTTGCCGGTGCGGTCTTGGTCGGAGGTGTAGTCGTAGGTGATGGTTTCGGCGGCGGGGACGGGCACGAGGGTGGGGATCGTTTTCTCCGTGGCGGGTGTGAGGTTGTAGCGGACGAGCCGGGCTTCCTTGGCGCGGCCTTGGGCGTCGCGGGATTGAATCAGCGCGCCCTCGGCGGTGTAGTCGGCGTGCGTGCCGTCCGGCAACGTGCGCATCCAGCCAAGCCGGTGGCCTTGGTCGTCGTAAAGGTATTCGTCCTTCCAGTCCTTGGCGTATTCCAGGAAGGGATCGACGTAGTAGCCGCCGCGCTCCGCGGATTTGTATTCGACGGAGAGGAGACGTTTGCCGTCGTAGACGCGCGTTTCATTTTCCAAATACTGGATGGAGACGAACGACGGGGCGGAGTAGTGGACGCCGTTGTGGGTGAAGACCCCGATGTCCACGCGACTCGATTCGAGCGGCGAGCCCGGCCAGATGGGGCGCCGGGTCTGGTGGGGGATTATGATTTCGGCAACCGTACCGGCCTTGTTGAGGGGCGTAATGCGGATGGTGGACGAGTCGCCGCGGAGCAGCACCCAATGAAACGTGAGCGGGCGACCGTTCGGGTCGCGGCTGGCCTCGGCGCTGATGACGAGCCGGCGTTCAGAGTCGAGCGACCGGGCCACGCGGGCGATGGCGAAGGGCGTGTCGAAAAGGTTTTCGGGGAGGGGCGAGAAGTAATCGGTGCCGGGACGACCGATGGTTTCTTCCTTCACGGTGAGCGCGGCGAGGCCGGGGATTTCCGCGGCGTTCATCGCGTGCGCGGTGCGGACCATCTTCTCGACATCAAGCTGCCCGGCATCTAAGACGGTGGGGTGGGCTTGCGGCGTGAGGTAGTCCTCGGGCTTTGCGACGTTCTTGTTGCTGAGCCGGAGAATCATTTGGACGGTGGGCGCGATCAGACCTTTTTCTTCCAGCGCGAGACGCGTGGCGGGCTGGAACGCGGCGAGCGTGCAGGCAATCGCTTGGAGGAAGGGTTGGTCGGAACCCGACGAGCCTTGGCTGATGACGAAGTAGGGGGTGTTGGCCGGGAAGACATCGCCATTACCGGACTGGCCATTGTGGCCGGGATCGTGGTCTTGATGTTCGGGGTAGCAGGCGATCTGGTTGCCGAGGTACTGGGCCACCACAACCGCGACCAACTGCGGCTCGACCAAGATGCGGCGCGGCAGGCTGCGCCAGAACGGAGATTGGACCATCGCTTCCGACGTGTTGCCGAAGGTGATGCAGCCGCGCGGCCAGTCCTTGGTGCGCTCGGCGGTGTGGAGGAAATGGACTTGTCCGCCGTTGTCGAGGCTCAGCTTCTTGGCGGCGTCGCTGAAGATGAGGCGGGTGAGTTGGGGAAACTCGGCGGTGTTGAGGTTGCTGTGGCCGCGGTCGTGATTGTCGTAAATCACGCCCCACAAGCCGGCGGCGGTGCCTTCTTTCTGCCAGCCGCGCAACAGCTCGCCTACGGCGCCGTGGCCTTCGATGATGGAGGCGTCCTTTCGCGGGTCGGCGCCGTCGAAGCGGTGAACCACCAGCAGCAAGCCCGGGTTCGGCATCCAGAGGCAGTTGGCTTCGGAGACAGTCACCGTGCCGTTGGACGTCACGACGTCCGGCGCGAACGGCTCGGCGCGGAGGGATTGCGTGGGATTGATGGCGAGGGTGAGCGCGCCCTGCCGGTAGGTAAGTTGCGATTGCTTGGTGGCGTTCTTCTTTGCTTGCGCCACGAGTTCCCGGAATTTGGACTCCTTGCGGATGCTGGCGAGATCCCCATCTGCTTCCATCCCGGCATGGTTGCTGTACCCGGCAACGACCGCGTGGCCGAGACTGTCCAGCGCCTCGGTGGTCTTGCCTTGCAACGCCTGCACGCACGCCAAGTTGTAGCAATAGTCGGCGGTTTGTCCCGGCATCTCGTCCGCTTGGATGAGATCCTTCAGTCCCAGTTCCAACTCCGCGTAGCGTTTCTGGGCGTAGAGCGCGAGGACCTTGTTCTCGACTTGTTCCGCGCGTTGGCGGACGGCGAACATGCCGAAGATGCTGTTGGTTGGCGCGGAGTCTTGCGCTCGGGCAGGCGACCCAAGCGCGAGAAGAATTCCGGTAAGGGCGAAGCAGGTGATGTGTTTCATAGATGTGTGCGCAACAGCCGCCGTCTTTAATCCGGCAGGCTCAGTTGTTCGATGTAACGATATTCGAACCGGGGATCTTGGTTAAGCTCGATGACTTCCATCTTGCTGCCGGCTCGCGCGATTTCGTCGAGCGCGCCGCAGTCGAGCAAGGCGAGATATGCCCCGGCAAGGCTGGTGTTGCCGACGACTTCAATTTGTTCCGGCGTGAAGCCGGGCAGCAATCCGCAGCGGATGGCGTGGGCTCGGTCGAGGTGCAAGCCGAAGCCACCGGCCAGGTAGAGCGTCTTGATCTGGGCCGGCGTGAGCCCGATGCGTTCCATCAAGATGAGAATCCCGGCCGCGATGGCGCCTTTGGCTTGGAGTAGATTCGCAATGTCGGTCTCGGCAATCACGATGTCCGTCTTGCCCTGACCGTAAGCGACGCGGAAGGCGAGGCCGTATTCTTTCCACGGGATGATCCGGCCATCCTTGTCGGTGACAGCGTCTTTTTCGATGCGACCCCGGTTGTTCAGCAGACCGGACTCGCGGCCCACCGCGAGGAAGTCCACGTAGGCGGTGCCGCACAGGCCGATGGGCGTGCTCTTGCCGATCTTGTCGAGTTTCACGGTGAGCGGGTTGCCGGTGATGTCGATGTGCGAGATGGCGCCGTCGGCAGCGCGGACGCCGTTGGTCAGCCCGGCACCCTCAAAGGCGGGACCGGCCGCGGTGGCGCAGCCGTAGAGTTTGTCGCCGCGCTTGAGGACGATCTCGCCGTTGGTGCCGACGTCCACGAGCAAGGCCGGGCCTTCGTCGTACACGAGGCCAGTCGCGAACGCGCCCGCCGTGAGGTCGGCTCCAACGTAGGCCGCCGCACCCGGTAGTAGATGAATCGTGAATGGTGATCGGCTGATGGGTTCAGGGAATGGGAGATCCGCCGAGGAAATGATTCGGTGTTCGAGGAAGGTCGGAGTAAACGGCGCGACGCCGATGCTGCTCGGATCCACACCGGCAAAGAGATGGAGCATCGTGGTGTTGGCTGCGATGGTCATGCAACGGATGTTGCCGGGAGCGGCACCGGCCTTCGCCAACGCCTCGGTGATGAGCGGAGCGAGCGTGTCCTTGACGATGAGTTCCTGTAGGTGCTTGGTCATCGTCGGGTCGGTGGAGCAGAGATTGATGCGAGTGAGGACGTCATCGCCAAGATGCATCTGCTTGTTGAAATTGGCCGCGCCGCCGAGGACTTTGCCGTCGCGCAAATCGGTGACGAGGATGGCGACGGTGGTGGTGCCGATGTCGATGGCGATGCCGAGCGGGTGCGGATCCGGTTGGGGGGAAATCCCGGTCACGAGCCAGTGATCGCCGTGGTATTCGAGAGTGGCGAACGACGGCGCGCCCGGCGGTCGCGCCCTACCAACAGCAGGTGCCACACGTACTGGGCGGCGGCGGTGAATGGCGCCGAGACCACCGGCGGGAATCGGGATTTGTTGCCAGAGCGGGTCGTGGGCGTGGGGGACTTTGGTTTTGAAATCGCTGACGACTTGCGGTTCGTAGGCGAGGAGGGACCGGGGCGGGATGCGGACTTCGACTTCGCCATCGATGGCGAGCCGGTATTCGCAGCCGCGGATGGTGCGGGGCGCTTCCACGGTTTCGCCGGTGGCAGTGTGGACGACCTTGCCGTGCGTGAGCTCGACCACGCAGCCGTCGCAGAGGCTGCGCTGGCCGCAACGGGTGTTCAGCGGAAGATGTTTGCGCCGGAGCAATTCGCTCAGCCTGAGGTTCAGGTCGGCGGTGGAAGTCGTGAGGGTCTGGCGGCCTTTCGACGACTCGACAACAAGATTCGGAGTGGTGCTCACGTCGGGCGGTATGTTTACACCTTCTGTACCAGCTCGGCATAGGAAAATGCTAACCGTTCGGGTGCTGGGGTTTGCTTGTCTGAATTTGATACAAACATGCCGGCTCTGGGTGGACAACTTGTCCGACGAGATGGTCTGAGGTGACAGAATGTCGGCTACTGGCGGGGTTGAGCCCAGTTGGATTTTACTTCGATGTGGCTGCCGGTACGAGGATTACACGGGTGTGGATTGGGTTGGTATGGCCATAGCTAAAACGTCGGCACGGAGGGTCGCTATGAGCGATTTCAAAAAACTATCAGAACTTGTAGAAAAGGGTAATCGGAACGAAGCCAAGAAACTCACCCAGGAACTTCTGGCGGCGGGGCAACCGCCGCTGAAGATCGTCGAGGAAGGGCTTGTGCCCGGCATGTC
>OMJI01000155.1 GCA_900299315.1 Verrucomicrobiota bacterium
GGTTCTGAGTTCTCTGGTTGATTCATGGGTAACACTCCTTTCGGACGTGTCACCCATTTAACGCCTCAATTCGTACTCACGATCTGGTCGTTAGGACAATGTTCCGAATACACGCCGCCGATGATCGCGCCCTTGCCGGACTGCACGAAGTTGCGGAGCCGGTTCATGAACGTCGGCCCGTCGCGGTTCGGATACCCGGCCTCGTTCGGATTCTGCCGCGCCCAGAGCAGCGAGCTCATCAACGAGCCGGACAGGTGCATGTTCAACGGCACGCCAAGCATCTCGTGCGTATCAATTGTGCGGACGAAGCCGGGCTTCAGTGAGCCGAGATCCCGGTAAATGTGATCCTGCGTCCCGGTCCGCGCCGCGATGGACTGATTGGCGTGCGCGATGGCCGCGTACTTCGCGCGGTTGACCAAGCCGGCCGAGCTCATCGCGCCGTTGAGGTAACCGATGCCGCCACCGGCATCGCGGGTCAACGTGCTGCCAATCGCATCGATCACATCCGTCTGCGTGCCGAAGTGATTGAAGTCCTTCGCCGTCACGACTTGGAAGTAAATCGGCCCGGTACCGTTCCAGCCGACCATCGCGTTGGTCTTGATGCCGAACTCGACGCTGTCGAGCTGCGAGTTCCAATACGAACCGAGCCAGTTGCCGGCGGTGACATTGGCGCTCGGCGTGATGACGGAAGCGTTGGAGGCATCGTAGAGCTTGATGCAGAGATTCCACGGATGCGAGGTGTTGCACTGGAGATTGTCCGGCAGGTAGTTCTGACCGCCCGGCGCATAATCGATGAGCACATACAGGTCGAGATTGCCGTTCTCCGCCCCGAGCAACAGGTCGAAGAAATCCACGCGGAAGTAGTACTTGTCGCCTTCCTGCCGGGAGTAGAACGCCACGATGTCGCGGCTCGGGTCGTACTGGTCGTTGAACCGGTACTCGTCATCGTTCTTATCGAGTGCCCGGACATCGTTCATGTTCCAGTCCTGGAATTCCTGGTACCACGTTACGCCGCGCTTGTCGGTGCCGATCGCGGGGCCGGGGCCGATGGTGATAGGCGTGTAGGTCGGCGTGTTTGTGCAAACGCTGCCAGACTGCGCCGACGCGCCGGTCGCGTTCGTGGCTTGGACGGTGTAGCAATACGAACCGCCGGCGCTGAGCCCGCCATCCGCGAACGTCGTCCCGGTCGGCGTGCCGACGATGTTACCGGCACGGCGGATGACGTAGCTCGCCGCGTTCGCCGAGGCATTCCAGCTCAAGTTGATCTGCGTCGGGCCGGACGGAATCGCTGTCAGGCCGGTCGGCGTGCCGGGCAAGGGCAGGGGAGTCAACGTCGTCGCGCAGACGTTGGTGGTCTCGGCCGAGGGACCGACGTTGTTGGTTGCCTGGATCGTGTAACAGAACGGCGTGCTGGCCGGCAGGCCGACGTCCGAGTAGACGCTGCTCGACGTGGTGGCAATCTGCGAGCCGCCCCGCCGGATGACGTAGCCGGTGGCGCCGTTCGAGGCCAGCCAGCTCAGGTCGATCCGATTGGTGGCAATGGCCGTCGCCGTCAGGTTCTGCGGCGTGGCCGGTGCGGAGGGCGGAGCCGGTGTCGTGGCGCAGGCGGTGGTGCTGTCCGCCGATTGCGCGACGAGGTTGGTGGCAACGATGTTGTAGCAGTACTGCGTCACCTGCGTGAGGCCGGTATTGGTGAAAACGGTGCTGGTGGTCGTTGCGATCGGCGAGCCGCCGCGCTTGATGATGTAGCCGGTGGCGTCGCTGGCCGCGTTCCAGTTCAGTGCGATGCTCGTCGGCGTGAGCGCGGTCGCGGTGAGGTTGCCGGGAATCCCGGGCGGCGGCGTGATGAAGGTCGTGGCGCAGACGTTGGTGGTCGGGGTGGAGGCACCGGCCGAGTTGGTGGCTTGGACGGTGTAGCAGTAGGGAGTGTTGGCGAGCAGTCCGGTATCGTTGAAGCCGGTGGCTGAGGTGTTGCCGACGACGCTGCCGCCGCGGCGGACGATGTAGCTGGTCGCGCCGTTGGCGGCGTTCCAAGCGAGGTTGATCTGGTTGGTGTTGACCGGGCTCGCGACGAGATTTTGCGGCGTGGCCGGTGGGGCGGCGACCGTGCCATCGTCGGCGACCCAGACGTGTTGGATGTCGGTCTTGGTGATGTTGCCGCGCGAGTCAACCGCCTCGATGTAGTAATCGAGCAGGACGTTCCGGTAGCCGATGACTTTCGCGAAGTAATAGTCGGCGATGTAGTCGGGCGTGATGAAGAAGTTGATCGTGGAGTCGCCGGTGACGTTGCCCTTGTCGATCGTGCGCTTCGTCATGGCGACCGGTTGCCACGGGCCGACTTCGGAACCACCGGCGTAGGTTTCGTTCTGGTTGGAGGAGAGGGGATTCGTGCCGTCGTTGTCGGTGCGGACGAAGAGGGTAACGTTCGTGACGCCCGAGACATCGAAGACGTGCGTCCAGATGTAGAAGTCCGAGGGCCACGGCGGCTGGCCGTTGAAGCCGATTTCCTTGTAACCAGTCAGCGGGCCCCAGCCTATGCCGCCCGGGTTCCACGGGAAGCGCTGCGGCTTGAAGACGGTGGGCGGTGTCTGGTCGAGGTTGGTGTTCGGGTCGATGACGAGCTTGGCGAGCTGGATGGCGCGGTTGCAGGCGAGCGATTGTTTCACTTCGTCGTCGAGCGAGGTGCCGTAGTACATGAAGCCGCTGTCGAGGCCGCCGAGATAAAAATGCCACGCGCGCTCGGCTTCGTTCGGGTTGTTGTAGGTGCCGTTCTTCTGGTAAGGCTCCTGAATTTTCCAAGCCTGCACACTGCAGCCTTGGCTGATTTTGATTTGCTCAGCGGTCTCGCAGAAGTTCGCCCCGGCAATCAGCACCGCCCAGTTCCGCCAATCTTCCGTCCAGCCGGGAGTCTCGAGGTCGTACCAAGTCCGGGGATCGGTGGAATTGTACTGCGGACTGCTCGGCGGGCGCGTCGGCGGCCAGAGCCAGTTGATGTATTGCGGGTGACCCCAGTCGTTGGCGGCGTTGACCCACGAACCGTCTTCCACGTGGACGACATCGTTGTCGGGCACCGGGTGCCACGCGAGGTATTGTTCGATGGTGATGGGGTGATAGCCTTTGCCGACGGCTGCGTTCATGAGCCCGGGCACGGACTCGAAGTAATAGCTGCTCCCGCCGCCCCAAGCGTTGTCGCCGTCATGCGCCATCAAGACGATGGAAGGACGGTTCGGGTCGTTGAAGGGCGCGATGTGGGCATCGATGTCGCCGGTACCCATCGTGGCGAAGCCGTTCTGGTAACTGAGCAGGTCGCACATCGGGACGACGGTGATCTTGGTTTCCTGGCCGGTATTCGGGTCGACGTACTTCGCCTTGTGCGCTTGATAAGCAAACGGAGCCGGGAACGCGCCGCCCCGGCCGTCGATTTGGCCATTCCACCATTGATTGGCCGGCACCGTCGGGCCGAGCACGTCGGCTTTGTTTGGCGGGTCGATGTTCCAGCCGCTCGTGCCTTTCTGCGCGACCTGCATGTAATTCTGGCAGGTCCGGGCGAGGTGGGAATTGGCGATGATGACCCAGTTGTAGCCCTCGCTGGCGAACACCGGGATCATGGCTTCGGAAAACGCCGCTTCCGGCGGCCAGAACCCTTTCGAGTGATCCGACTTGTCCGGGTTGCCGCCCCACGACTTCCACCAGATCTCCTTGAAGATCTGGATTTCCTTCCGCAACACGCTCTTCGGGATCAGCGGACCAAACGCGTGGTGATACGTCATCCCCACCATGTCCGCCCGCGGCTTCCCGCCGGAGGTGGTCCACGTCCGGGCGGTGGAGTAACCGGAATTCCAACCGGGGCCGTAGCCATACCGGCTATCTTTTCCCAGGCTCCAGATATTTTCCTGCAACGCGCCCGAGTAACTGATCTGCGCGCCGGCATCCGGTAAGCCGAGCAGCGTGCCGATGGAATTTTTGCCGACGTCTTGATAAGCGCCGACCCGGTCGGCCTTGGTGAAGACCTGATCGTACTCGCCACCTTCGTCCGCAAGCGCGTTGCGGGGATGCTTGTACGGATCGCCGGGGTAGATGTTGCCGCCGCCGTACTTGATATTGATCGAGTCGCCGGCGAACTGGTACCGGTTCAGGTTCGGGACATAGTCCGGCCAGTAGATCGGCTGGTGAAGATGCCAGTGGTAAGAGAGGTGTACATTATTGTTGGCGACAACACTGCCGGTAAGACCAGCCAGCCACAGTGCCACACCCGAAACAAAAACCCAGATATCCCGTCGGTTCATAATCCAGCCACCCGTCGTGAGGTGATTCTTATTGTTGTTAAACCGTTTGACTAACTCGCGCTGAAAAACGCCGACTCCGTCAATTAGGCGGAATTCGGCTCTCCGATAACATGCGATTTACTAACAGACTCGGGAGACAGACGCAAGTGTTTTTTCGTCAACTACCCCGTGGCAGTTCAGTTGCTAGTCCTTCATTTCCTGACTAACATGAAATCAATGCAACGCCTTTGCCTCGTAACAACAATCTGGGTGCTGACCGGGTTGCTCCAAGCTTCCGCCTCCACCAACATCGTCTCTGCCGACTCCCGTTTCGCCGATCAAGCGACCGCGCTGCAGCAACGCGGCTACAACTTCGACCAAATTTTCGGCGAGCTCTGCAAAACCGCTCTCGCCAATTCCGACTCCAATCCCAAGTTTCATATCGATGACCAAGTCCGCTCCCTGTTCGGCGGGCTCTGGATGTGGATGAGCAAAGGCGGGAACGGCACGCTCCAAGGCCGGCAGGACTGGGCATTTCACTTCATCGGCGGCGGCGCGTTCGAGGGCTACTGGGACCTCGGTCGGACCGCCGCCGTGATCAAGGAACGCGCCGACTCCCGCGATCCCAACAACCGGTTCGACCTGGATGACATGGCCGCCACGATGCTCGGCGCGCGCTGGGTTGACCTCGTCGAGAACAGCACACCCAGTGAAGGCCGGCGCTGGGTGGAACTCTGGGCAACCCGGCGGTTTTCCATCACCGGCGCCCTGCCGCGACTGCGTTACGGCCAGATGCCACAAGGCAAAGAAGCCACCGAACAGCAAATCGCAATCATTCGCCGCGCCGTCGACGAAGCGCTCACGCTTCCGCCGCCACCTGCTCAATAACCGCCGCCAAGCGCGCGGCCGCATCCGACTTCACCACCACCGGCTGCTTGGCCGACCGGCCCCGCGCAATCTCCTTGTTCAACGCCGCCGCCAGCTCTGCCGGCTCATCGCAATTCACCACCCGGCCCCGCGCGCCGTAGTGACTGTGCGAAATGACCCGGCAGCCCGCCGCTTCCGCTTCCGCAATCGTCAGCCCGTAACTCTCGTGCCGGGATGCCGACACAAACAAATCTGCCCGCTGCAAAATCGCCGCCTTCCGCTCCCCGGTCACATGCCCCAGAAACTCCACCCGGTCATTCGTCAGCCGCCGCAACATCCGCTCGTACCGGCGCCCGCTCATGTACGCCGCCGCCCCGCAAATCAAAACCCGGTAATTCCCTCGCACCAACGGCAACGCCCGCAACAACCGCTCAATCCCTTTCTCCGGCGACAACCGGCTCAGTGTGATGATGACAAACTCCGAAGCTGACGCTTCGGCTACAGCATCTGTAGCCGCGGCGTGAGCCGCGGAGACGTTCCCCCAAGGCACCACCACAATCCGGTCCGCCGCACACTCCGGATAACACCGCAAAATCACCTCCCGCATCGGCTCCGACGGCACCACCAAGCGCCGCGAATGCCGGACACACTCCGCCTGTTTGCGGAACACCAGCTTCAAAACATCCGGCAACGGCCACCGCTCCCACCGCGCCGCCGTCTCCGGTCGGACCCAGCCGCGCAGATAAAACTTCGTGAAATAATCCACCACATCGACGTGCCAGATCGTGACCACCCTGTAGCCGCGCTTGCCAAGCGCGGAAAAGTCCGGCCCCTCCGAGATGTCGTTGGAAAGCACCACGCA
>OMJI01000156.1 GCA_900299315.1 Verrucomicrobiota bacterium
AGCCTGCCCTGGATCGACGCCCTGGCAGGGCGCAACGATTCCGGCGCCTGGTTGCTGCTGACCAATCGCCACCCAACCGAAACGCTGACGGTTGAACTGCCAGGGGCGTTTGCCGGCGCCACCGTCGACCGGCTGCTGCCGGAGAACAACAACCTCGCCTTCCGTGTGCAGGACGGCGGCGAAACCGCGGCCGCGACCCTCGATCTGCCCGCCTGGTCGCATGCGCGCCTGCGGGCAAAAGGCGGTGAAAAATGAGCCAGCACCACGAAGTCACGAGGTCACGCAGTCATGATCTTCCGCACCTTCGACGGCCGGTTGATGTTGACGATCCACACGCCGAACGACACACCGAACGAACGGCCGGCGCTCTTCGAGTTGGAGGAGGGGGAATTAACCCTGCAGATGAAGGAAACACTGGATCGAACAAGGAGTGAAACGATGACCTACCAAGGAAAATGGCACGGTGATGAACGGTACTTCGGGTTGCATTACGATTTGCACGCCGGAGCCAATGACACCGATCTGGGCACCCGTTGCAGCGAGGCTGAATTGGTGCCGATGCTCGAACTGATGGCGCCGGATTTCGTGCAGACCGACTGCAAAGGGCATCCCGGCTACACAAGCTGGTTCAGCAGGGTTGCTGACGCCTCGGTTCCTCCGGGTCTGAAACAGGACGCGCTGATGCAGTGGCGGCAGGCGACCCGCAAGCTGGGATTGCCGCTGCACTGCCACTATTCCGGCGTCTGGGACACAGCCGCCGGCGCCAAGCATCCCGAATGGTGCGTGGTCACCGCCGACGGACAGTCCGCCGGGGCACCGTTCGGCCAGAATGCCGGCGCGCCGACCGGCGAGAAAATGTGTCCGCGCAGCCCTTATCTCGACGAGCTGATGATCCCGCAGCTGCTCGAGTTGATCGACCGCTACGGGGTTGACGGGTTCTGGATCGACGGCGATCTGTGGGCGGTCGAGCCCTGTTACTGTGACAAGTGCAAGGCGGCTTGGACGGCGCAGACCGGCCTGGCCGCGCCGCCGGCCAAGGAGGACGATCCCGAATGGCCGCGCTGGTGGAACTTCACCCGCGAAAGCTTCTATGCCGTGGTGACCCGCTACTGCGAGGCGGTGCATCGTCACAATCCCAAGGTGCTGGTCTGTTCGAATTGGCTGCAGACTTTCAAGAACCCCGGCGAGCCGACCGTTCCGACCGACTGGATCAGCGGCGACAATTCCTGTGTCTGGGGGCTGGACGGCAGCCGCTGCGAGGCGCGCTTCCTCTCCACCCGCGGCAAGCCCTGGGATATCATGTTGTGGAACTTCTACTGCTTAAACGGCATAAGCAAACCCGATTCGCCGTGGACCGTCAAGCCGCCGCAGATGCTGATGCAGGAGGCGGCGGTGCTGCTGGCTTTTGGCGGCAGCGTGCAGATTTATGAGCATCCACCGGTACGTGACGGTCGCCTGATCCCGTGGCGCCAGCGGCGGCTGGCCGAAGTCGCGGCCTTCGTCAAGGCCCGGCGCGCGGTCTGCCAGCACACCGAGACTTTGCCGCAGATCGCCGTGCTCCACTCCGAGCACCATCTTTACAGCGATGTGCGCGGCAAGAACATGATGTGGAATGTCGATGCCGCGCCGGTCCAGGGTGCGGTCTTCGCGCTGTTGGAGAACAGTTATGGCGTCGATATCCTGGACGAGTGGGCACTGCTGCCGCGGCTGGCGGAGTTCCCCATGATCGTCGTGCCGGAGCAGGCGCGGATGTCGGAAGCGATGGTGACGGCCCTGCAGGCGTATGTCGAGGGCGGCGGGAACCTGTTGCTGACCGGCAGCGACCTTTTCGACCGTTTCGGCGAGGGTTTCCTGGGCTTCCGCAGCCGCGACGTGCAGGCGGAGAAAACCTACGTCGTGCCCGCCTCCGATGGTGAAGTGCCGCTCTACAGCAAGACTTGGCGCCTGGGCGAGGCCACTACCGCCGAAGCTTTCGGAAGGCTCGGCAACGGCTGTCTGCTCGAGGATCGCCTGTTGCCCCATCCGGCCGCCGTATTCAACCGCGTCGGCAAGGGGCTGGTCGCCTATGTGCCCGCCGATCTGTTCCGGGACTTCGCCCACAACCGCTATCCCATGACCCGCAGCTTTGTCGGGGCACTGCTTAAACGGCTGTTGCCCGACCCCGCCATCCGCGTCCAGGCGCCGATCGGTGTGGATGTGGCCCTGCGTCGGCGCGGTGAAACCGTGTTCGTGCATCTGGTCAACCGCGCCAGCGGCATCCCCAATCAAACCAACAACGGCGCGATTGACGAAATTCCCCCGATTGGCCCCATCACGGTGCGGATGCGCCTGAAAGCCAAGCCCCGTCAGGTGGCCTGGGCCTTGGAAGGCGGCGCAGTGGATTGGCAGTGGGCGGACGGTGCGCTCGTGGCCCGGATTCCCGCCGTCCACATCCATGGCGCCTTGATGGTGGAAATCTGACAATGACCATAAGACGGAGTTAAGTATGCTCACCAACATCAGCGGACAAAATCGGACACGGCGCACCGCGGTGTCGCCGAAAGTCATCGAACAGCGGGCAGTGTATGCCGACCTGGCCAAGGGCGCGCTCTTCCGGGCGTACCCGTCCATGCGGAAGTTCACGGCGGAGGTGTGTGTCCTCGATGCCGGCGGGGCGCTCGAACTGTTCTGGTCGATACTCGACCTCGGCGGCCCGGCTCCGGGCGGCTGGCACCAGGTGCATGACCTGAAGGTCGTCTTCGAGCGCGCCGGCGGCGGGGCGAAAGTGGAACTGCCGCTTTCCGGGCATATCGCCGGCTTCCATGCCTGGTACCGGATGCGCGGCGGCATGATCTCCATCCTGCCGCAGAGCTTCTACTTCAATCTCGACGCCGGTGAGTGGACGGTGTCGCTCGAGGGCTCGCTACAGGATGCCCAGCCGCTCTGCCTCTTTGCCGACGCGTACCACGACCTGTTCCATTACGCGAAGATCAAGGATTACTATGACCGCGCCAAGGCGCCGATGCTGACGGATCATTTCGTCACCACGGAGGATCTCTGCCCGCTCCAGCCGTTCAAGATCGCCGCCGGCACGTTGACGCTGGCCACCGGGCGTACCGGCGCGCTCG